>DATFZN010000094.1:0-6110 GCA_035314425.1 Candidatus Acidiferrum sp.
GACGGTTGACTCTGCGACGTGTCCGACAGTTCCAGCGAAGTACGAACGGCTCCACAGCGTCGGCATCCTTGACACCAGATGCGGGAACTCTTGCCGAAGTATTCGGCTGCTCGCACCCTTCAAACGGTTAACAATTTCTGCCACGCATCTAGTCGGGTCGGATGTGACGAACAGGTGAACGTGGTCGGGCAGGACTTCCATAGTTTCGATGAGCACCCCGTACTGCTGTGCCGTAGCGTAGAGAATATGCTTAAGTCTTTGCTCCACTTCGCCAACAAGGACTTTGCGGCGGTACTTCGGGCAGAACACAATGTGGTACGACAGGTTGAAGACCGCTCCTGCGTTCTTGACGTACCGACTGTCCTTTGGCTGCTTTAGTTCCATGCAGGCTCACCTGTCGCCTGCAGGCGACAGTCCACCGCCTGTTTCATTATCGCGACAAACACGGCGTCGACAGCACCAACCCATTCTTCTTCGTCTCGTAATGCTCTCGCAGTTCGAGCCCCTTGCCGTAGAACACCGCATTCCACCCATAGCGCCCGCGCACGCGATCCACTTCACGGTTGAGGTACCACCGCCGGTTGGCATCGGTGTCGAACAATTCATTCTGCCGGCGGTCCGCATCCAGATTGGTTACGTTCACGCCCACATGGCGAATCGCCACGCGCCGCGTAAACAATTTGGCAAACAGCTCCTTGGCTGTGGCGAGCAATTCGCGCTCGTCATTTGTCGGGTGCATCAGGCGAACCGTTTGATGCGCGGAGAAATGGTCAACATACCGCAAACGCAAGCCCGCCGTATTCGCCTGCTTGTCATACTCCCGCAGTGTCGATCCAATGCGCTCGCTCAAATACTCTAGCAAGCCGCCGAGAAACTCCGTATCAATCGTCCCGCCTTCAATAGTGGTTTCTCGCGAAACCGATTTCGGCGTCGAGGGCAACATCACTTCGCGCCCATCGCGCCCCCGCGCTCGCTCCCAAATCTGCTCACCGATCACATCGCCAAACGCGGCCATCAACACAGGTTTCGGCACTATCCGCAGTTGCCCAATCGTCGAAATACCGCGCTCTGCTAAGGCTTCCGCGTGCGTGTGTCCGATGCCGTGTAACTTTTCCACCGGCAACGGCGCAAGAAACGCTTCCTCCATCCCAGGTGCTACGATGCGGAATCCGCGCGGCCGCTCTAGCCGAGAAGCAATCGATGCCACCACTTTTGTGCGCCCCGCGCCGACCGACACGCTCAATCCTGTGCGGCCCAAAATTTCTGCCTGCAAACGCCGCAGCGTTGCTTCGTAATCGGGATACAACCGCTCGGTGCCCGCAAAGTCCAGGTAGAAATCGTCCAGCGCGGCCGTCTCTACGGCGGGTGTATACGTCTCCAGGATGCGCCGCACGCGTTCCGCAAAATCGGCATAATGCTCGTATTGCCCCGGCACCACGATCGCCTTGGGGCAGATGCGCAACGCGTCGCGAAAACTCATCGCTGTCTTCACGCCGCGGAATTTCGCTTCGTAACTAGCCGATGCCACCACTCCGCGCCCCACCAGCACAGGCTTGCCCGCCAGTTTGGGATTCAGCACCTGTTCGACAGACGCGAAGAACGCGTCCACATCTACGTGCACAATGTGCGGCGATTTTTCTGCCGCGCGCGCCATGTGGCGTCCTAGCCACCGCGTAGGGAACCACGACCGCTTCTCCGGCACGGCGGTGTTCGAGGTTAACGTTCCCGACAAATTGTCGGCGCTGGATGGTTCGCCCTGCCCTGCAACTTTTTGTTGGGCCTCTTCCTCTTTAGGGATTCGGAGCTTCAGCTCCGACATCAGCGACGGCAAATCGCCGGACTTTTGTCCCTGAGGCTCTCTGCTCTCACCCATCCCGGGGTCGGCATTTTCGACACAGGCATTCATGGCGGCTCCTTGGCAAGGGAATCGGCTTGCTGTACGTTTAACGGGTGGCGACGGCTCGGGAGAGCCCTAAGGCAATGGAGTCGAAGCCACCCGTTCCCGTTTCCTCTACCGCCCCTGACTGTAGGCGAACAAAAAGCGAAAGTCAACAGCATTTTTTGTCTCTCGCAAAAAGCCCTACACTTGTCGATACCGGGTCTACCTTTGCCTCGAGCTTGCCGACCTTTTTCCCATCTCCCTCTGCCAACTTTGCAAGCTCACGGTTCAGCCCACACTGCGTCTATTGCAAATTAGGCTTGAGCCGGTGGGGCCGGCAATTCACTCTCGGATTCCTCATGGAAAGGGGATGCGGTCTCTATGCGTCTAGCCTCTAAGTGTGTTCTCACTGCAATCTTGAGTTCTTTCGTTTTTGCGACCTTGGCACTGGCACAATTTAAGAATGGCAGCCAGGCGACCGAGTTGAACATTCCGCGCGTCAGCCAACACGCAATCGTCGAGCAGACCCTTGGCATTTCTACCATCACCATTCATTATCACCGACCAATGGCGGGTGACCGTGAGATCCTGGGCAAGACCATTTCCTACGGCCGGGTCTGGCGCGCCGGTGCAAACGACAACACCACCATCCAGTTTTCCGACGACGTCGCCGTCGAAGGTAAACCCCTGCCCGCCGGCACATACGGACTCCACATGATTCCCGACCAGGATCAGTGGACGGTTATTTTCTCAAAGAATTCCACTTCCTGGGGCAGTTTCAGCTACGACGAAAAGGAGGACGCCCTCCGTGTCACCGTGAAGCCCGGTACGGGTGAAAAGTTTGACGATCTCACGTATACATTTGACGACCTGAAGCCCGACTCCGCCAGAGCCACGCTTCGCTGGTCCAACTTCACCGTGCCGTTTCGCATCTCCGTCGACGTGAAAGCCATCGTCCTAAAGAGCATTCGCAATCAATTGCGTAGCGTTGGCGGATTCACATGGAGCGGTTACGATGAAGCCGCCATGTGGTGCCTTGACAATAATTACAATCTGGAAGAAGCGCTCAAGTGGGAAAATATTTCGATTCAAAATGAAGAGCGTTTCGAGAATCTGGAAACAAAGTTCCGCATCCTGGACGCCATGGACAACAAAGAACAAGCTGCTAAAACCCTGAATGTTGCTCTGGAAAAGGCCGATGCCCAGCAACTTTATCTCTATGCGCGCGGTCTGCAACGACAGGGAAATAGCAAGCGCGCCTTCGAACTTTACGCCCAAGTGCCGAAGAAGGATCCCAATCATTGGCTGAGCCACGTGGCCTTGGCGCGCATTGACTCGAGCACCGGTGATTTTTCCATGGCCGCGAAGGAAATCAAGCTCGCCATCGCCGCTGCGCCGGACGCGAATAAACCGCAACTGAATGGATTTCTACAGAAACTAGACGCAAAAACCGACATCAATATGTAGCGCGGCAAAAATTGCAAAACGCGACCGGGCCAATCCCCGCCTTCTTGGCGGGGGTTTCCATCATCTTTCCAGACGATACCTACCCGAACGGATGAAACTAAATTCTTCTTCCCGTCGTATCATGGTTAGCTGTCAACGAGCGTGTTCGAGCGAGTATACACGAGGCACAACCGATGAAACCTATTTGCAAATTCCTGCTGGCACCCGCGCTTTTTTGTCTGGGTGGTGTGGCCCCTATTTTTGCCCAGATGTCGCCGCTGTTGCCTTCAGAAAAAGCTCCTCTCTCTGATCGCTATGTGGCCTATCAGATTGAAGCCAAGTACGACGCCAAGAACCATAGCCTCGACGCCGCCGAGACTCTCACCTGGACCAACTACACCGGCCAGCCGCAGGACCACCTTCCGTTCCATCTTTATTTAAACGCTTTCCAGCCCAAGTCCACCTTTACCCGCGAAGGCTACATAGGCGGGAACCGTGATGTCAAAATCGGCGCGAAGTGGGAAGACAGAAAATTCGGGGAAGACGTTATCAAGTCGTTTGAAGTGGTCGGCATGGGCGATCTAACCGGAAATCTCCGCTTTATCCACCCCGACGACGACAACGCCGAGGACAAAACTGTCCTGGAAGTCCAACTCCCGCGTCCGGTCGCTCCCAATGAAAAAATTACATTTAAAATTTTGTTCCACGATCAGTTTCCAGAAGTTGTCGCGCGCTCGGGCTACAAGCGCGATTTTCTCCTCGCCGGACAATGGTTCCCGAAGATCGGCGTTTGGTGGAAGAATGCCTGGAACTGCCACCAATATCACGCGACCACGGAATTTTTCGCCGACTTCGGCACTTTCGATGTGAAAGTCACCGTTCCTTCCCATTACAACGTTGGCGCTACCGGGGTGCAGGTGGCCGAAAATACGAATGCCGACGGCACGAAAACCGTGGAGTACAAAGCCGAGGACGTGCACGATTTTGCCTGGACCACCGATCCTAGCACCAAGATTGTCGAAGACACCGTGACCATCAGCAGCGGTACGGTCAAAATTCGCCTCATCATGCAGCCCGGGCACATGGCCAGCGCACCGCGCTACATGGATGCGTTGAAGGGCACCATGAAGAAATTTGACGAATGGATCGGCCCCTATCCGTATTCACAAATCACTGTGGTCGATCCTCCTCATGGTGGAGGCCCGGCCGGTGGCATGGAATATCCCACCTTCATCACTGCGGATACGACCTGGTGGATGTGGGACGGGCTGAAAGTTCCTGAAGTTGTCGTTGAACACGAATTCGGGCACCAGTATTGGTATGGCATGGTGGCCACCAACGAGTTTGAAGAAGCCTGGCTCGACGAAGGTATCAATCAATACACAGAATGCAAAATCATGGACGCCTTGTATGGGCGCGATGTTGATTTCCTGAACACTCGTGTCGCTACCGCCAGCGAACGCGGCGTCGATCATGCTGTCTACCTTGGTCTCGCAGATCTTGATCCCATCACCCGCTACGGTTGGAAATTTATCGACTCCAATTCCTACAGCGGAATCACGTACAGCAAGACAGCTCTGATGCTTTTGACCCTCGAGCACATTATTGGCGAGCAAAAAGTGCGAGAAGCGCAACACGTTTACTTCGAGCGTTACCGCTTCAAGCACCCGACTGGCGATGACTTCATGAATACCGTTAACGAGGTTGCGGGACAGAACCTCGATTGGTATTGGAACCAGGCAGTCCGCGGTACCCAGATTCTTGACTACCGTATCTTGAGCGCTAGTAGCGACCGTGCCGACTGGGCCGACAAAAATGCGCCGAAGCGGGAGAAAAAAGGCGAAACCGAATATATCTCTAGCGTGGTCGTGCATCGAAAAGGTGATTTCATTATGCCGGTCACTTTAGAAGTCAAGTTCGATGACGGCGAGACAGTTCGCGACTCCTGGGATGGCGTGGATCGCTGGCATCGCTATACCTGGCAGAAGAAAGCCAAACTCGTGTCCGCGGAAATAGATCCCGACCATGCCATATGGCTTGATCACGACGTGTTCAATAACAGTTGGCTGCACGACGGCGACGGGCATGCCACTGGAAAAATTGCTGGCTATTGGATGGTTGCGACGCAATGGTTTGCTCAATTCCTATCGTGGTTGGCTTAGGAGAGATCATGAATCGTCCTATTCAAGATGGCTTCTTTCTGGTTTGGCGCCAACAACGATTGGTCTGGTGGATTTTCTTCGTCAACCTTGTCCTCGGTTTACTGGCTGGCCTTATTCCTCGCACGGTTCTTCACACTGCACTCGATCACAGCCTCTATTCACAACAACTGAGCAAAGGTTTTGACGTTCCGGTTTTTCTTGAACTGCTGAGCAAACCGGAAATTTCCGCCACTCCGTGGACGACTGGCTCGGCAATCGTTGGGATTATCTTCCTTTTCTATATGCTTTTTCTTTCTGGAGGAATTCTTTCCGCCTTTCACCTCGACCGCCGATTCACACGCGGCCAGTTCTTCGAATTTTGTGGCGATTTTTTCTGGCGAATGGTGCGCTTGCTGCTGTGCTCTATTATCCCATTCGGCATCGTGTTCGGCTTGTTTTCTGGCGTAAACACAATCTCCGGGAAAATGGCGAGTAATGCACCCCGTGAGATGCAGGGCTTTTGGGTTCAAGTGCTCGGTACGTTCGGAGTCATTCTGGTAGGGCTGTTTGTCCGTGCCTGGTTCGACCTAGCGCAAGCTCGCACGGTGATTGATCACGTGCGCGGAATGTTCGTGCTGACCTTT
>DATFZN010000095.1:0-64773 GCA_035314425.1 Candidatus Acidiferrum sp.
AAAATTGCGGGCGGCGAGACCAGAGTTTTTGTTGAAGGAGATTGGGGAGCTGCCAGGGTTATTGAAGGAAGTTTACGGGGCGGGGAGAAAATAGAGTGTGGTGGGGCAGCCAACGAGGGATCCCTCGGCTCCCTCCCGCAAAACACCAGCACTTCGGTGGGGATGACGATTTCCTCAATGCAGGCGGTCAGCAGACCGAGGCCGTACGCTTGAGAACGTGGCCGTGAAATCCCTTACCCTGAGGATGTGCGCTCCGCACTATGAAGCAAGACTACGGTTTGGCAGGATCTTTTGTTGACGGCGAGGACGAGGCTGGCGCAGCAGGGGTTAGAGGAACGGGCGTGGGACCAAATGGTTTGAAGTTGGTCCATTTGATGGTGACGCGGATGGGTACGCTATGATCCTTCAGATGAATAACTTCTTCCGAACGGGAATAATTGGGGAACCAGTACTTACCATCGACATTTTCGCGGTAGGTTTCAAATATTGTGAAAGGCAAAGTTGGCGGATGGATGTCGCCTAAATCCGTGACCCATTTGCCGTAAGTCTTAACCACTTCCAGATACTTTTTATCGACCCATATCACACCGTCGAAATATCCATGTTGCCGTTCGAGTGTTTTGGGGTTGACCTGAAAAATGTAGCAATCAATTTCGTCGACTTTTTCGTCTCCCAAAAATTGCACATTGTATTTGCTTAGTTGAGAAGCGGTGACCGGGAAGGGAGGAATGCGAAACAGCGCTTGCACGTCGTCGGGCTCAAAGTTCAGGGCTTCAAGCGAAGTTTGCGGCGACGAGACTGTTTTCTCGTAAATCTTGCCGTCGCTTCCACGGAAAGCCTCATAGGTTGCCAGGTATTCGCCGGTTGGCGCCCCATTGGTGCCAAATTCTTGGATTCGAATCGTCTTGCGATAGGAATATTGCGGGCGAGCGGTCAGATATTCGTCTTCCTTCTGGGAGAAAGCCTTGATGATTTGCGCGGGTGGAAGGGATGGCGGAGCTTCGGGTTGAGCCACTCCCACGATGCGCCGGACGTCGTGATCAGGTGCTGGAGCAAGTGGGCCAGGGGCCTGGTCTTGTGCCCGCAACGAAGCAGCAGTGAAAGCGCAGACTACGGCGAAATAAATCGCGATCATGGCTCTCGATAATGCCAATGACTTTTTCACGCTCTTCACTCACTCATTTAGATGCGACGAGGGCCGGCACAGGCCGCCAGCAACACTGCAAAAGTGTAGCGCAAAGCGGACCACCAGGCGGTGATGTTTCGAAGAAAGGCAAAATGGTCTGCTAAACTTGGAGATTTAAGAGATGGCAAAAAAAGAGATACAAGCGAGAAGGTTCTTTGTGTCCGGGAGAGTGCAAGGCGTTGGCTACCGGCTTTTTGTGCAGGAAGTCGCCCAAGAACTGGATTTGCACGGCTACACGCGTAATCGGGGAGATGGGCGGGTGGAGGTATTTGCGATGGGAGCGCCGGAAAAACTAGCACAACTTCGCAAAGAACTCGAAAAAGGGCCTATGATGGCGCGGGTGGAGGAAATCGAGGAAGAACCTGCAGCGGTTGACACGCGGTACGCCATTGATTTTTTGGTCGAGTACACACTCTGACGAGGAGCAGCTCGGAATGATCGAATTAAAGAAGCTGATACGCGAGGTACCGGATTATCCGAAACCGGGGGTTTTGTTCTACGACTTGACGACGCTGCTGAAAGATAAGGCCGGATTCGGCGGATTGATCGACTTGATGTACGAGCACTGCAAAGAACAGAAGGTCGATCTGGTTGCAGGGATTGAGGCACGCGGATTTATTTTTGCACCGGCGATGGCCTATCGATTGGGAGCAGGATTTATTCCCATACGGAAGCCCAAGAAATTGCCAGCAAAGACGACGTCTATTTCTTATGCGCTGGAGTACGGGACAGACACGCTCGAGTTGCATGAGGATGCGGTAGAGAAAGGGCAGCGGGTGTTGCTGTGCGACGATTTACTAGCGACCGGAGGAACGGCAGCCGCGGCGGTAGAGTTGGTGCGGTCGCTTGGAGGGATTGTGACCGGTGCGACGTTTGCGGTGGAGTTGAATTTCTTGCACGGACGGGACCGGTTGCCTGGGTTGGATGTGTTCTCGTTGTTGAGGTACGACAGTTAGATGCGGGATGGCGGCGAGAAAGAAAAGGAGAAGAAGCGGATCCCTGGCTGCGCTCGGGCTGTCAACCCTCAGCGACTCGGTGCTGTTGGTTTGTGGCGTGCGTGGCGCTGGCGGATGGCTTCAAAGAGGACTACGCCGGTGGCTACGGAGACGTTTAGGGATTTCACCGGTCCAGTGGTTGGCAAAGAGACTACAAAATCGCAACGTTTGCGGGTAAGCTCGTGCAGGCCTCGGCCTTCGCTACCCATAACGATTCCAGTTGGCATCGTGTAATCCACTTCGGTGTAACTTTTTTCTCCTGCTTCATCCAGACCCACCAGCCAGTAGCCTGCTTCTTTTAAATCTTCCATGGCACGAACGAGGTTAGTGACTTTGGCGACGGGCAAGTGCGCTAGGGCGCCCGCCGAGGCGCGCGAGACGGTGTCGGTTAGGCCGGCGGCTCGGCGTTCCGGAATGACAACACCATGCGCCCCTGCGGCTAATGCTGTACGCACCACGGCGCCGAGGTTATGCGGATCTTCCACGCCATCGAGCAAAACGATCAGCCCTTGCTGGCCCTTGGATTTATTGGCGGCGGCGATGATGTCTTCCAGCGTAGATGCGGGTCTGGCAGCGACCATCGCAACGACACCTTGATGATCTTTGGCGTTGGCCAGGCGATCGAGTTGGCTGCGATCTTCAAAGCGAATGGCGATGCCATTTCGGCGCGCGAGTTGCACGATATCTTCAACGCGCGTGTCCTGACGGCCCTTGGAGATGAGAATGCGGTCAAAGGCGCTGCCGGCTTCGAGGGCTTCGCGCACCGCGTGAATTCCTGTGACAGTGTTCATTGTTTGAAAGTTTACAGAGGCTCGTGCAATTAATCCATTGCGGCACAGAATTCCAGAATGCGGGTGCGGGTAGATTTGACGGGAACGGCGAAGGGTAGAACTGCGGCTTCGTCGAGAAGAAGGATGACGCGATCGAGTTCGCCTTCACCCGAGCGGCCGGTAAGCGCCAGGCGGATCGGATGGAACAAATCGCGGCTGCTCGTGTGGAGTTCGCCTTTCAGTTGGTTGATGAGGGATTTGAAGCGGTCGGAATCGAGTTGGCCGGCTTCGAGGAGATGAAGAGCCAGGTGGCGGATGACGTCGCGGGCGCCGTGGCGGGCGAGGACAGCGTGGGATTCGGGAAGTTGCATGATTTCTGTGGCGTCGAATTCGAAGATGAGGCGTAGAATCTGGGCGAGGGCGGCGCGGTCAGCGGCAAAATGGCCGAGCAGAGAGGCGGCGTTAGCGGACCAGCGTAGGTGGTCGGCAGAGGGCGGGCCAGTCAACCAGTGCTTTTCATTGAGGAGAGAAAGAACGTCGGCTGCAGTAAAAGGATTTGGAAGGGGATCGATTTGGGGAGGTTCTGGCGGGTGCATGAAGTGAGTTTAGCGTGGAACAGGATTCAATCGTTCAGAAAGAAGAGGGGAGAATCCCAAAAGCAGTTGGGTCAAGCACAGGACATTCTTTACAGGGAGAGAGTGGCAACGACATGGGCGGCGATAGCTTCGCCGCGGCCTACGGCATCAACGCCTTCGTTGGTTTTGGCTTTGAGATGGATTTTAGTAGTGGGCAGGTTTAGGGATGCGGCCAGGACTTCGCGCATTTTAGGGAAATGGGGACCAAGTTTCGGGCGTTCGAGAATGACGACCGCGTCGATATGTTCGATCGTGAACTTCTTTTCGTCGAGAAGTTTTTTTGTATGCTCGAGAAATAAATGGCTGTTCGCGTCCTTCCATTTGGGATCGTTATCGGGAAAGTGAGTGCCAATGTCGCCGAGTCCAGCAGCGCCCAAAAGTGCATCCACCATCGCGTGGGCGACGACGTCGCCATCTGAATGCCCAACGGGACCTTTGTCGAAGGGGATTTCCATGCCGCCGATAATCAGTTTGCGACCTTCAGCCAAGCGATGCAGGTCGTAGCCAATCCCACAGCGATAGCTCATGATTTTTTCCGCTCGGATTGCAGATAGAAGCGGGCTAGGTCCATGTCGGCAGGCTTGGTGATTTTGATGTTGCGTTCGGAACCTAACACCACGTGAACATCGTGGCCGAGCTTTTCGATGAGCCCAGCTTCATCGGAGGCGTTGACTCCATCCGCAGCGGCGAGGGCAAACGCTTCCTTCAATAATTTTGCGTCGAACGCTTGCGGTGTCTGTGCGAGGACAACACGTTCGCGGGGAACGGTAGCCGTGATCAAGGCCACGTCTTCGGGCAAGCTGGCGCGCTTCACTTCTTTCACTGTGTCCATGGCGGGAATGCCCAGGATGGCGGCTTTGCAACGGCGCGCTTCTTCAATGACTCGCGTGATCTGATCGACAGTAACGAAGGGACGCACTGCGTCGTGAACCAGGACGAGGTCAGTGTCCTCCGAAACTGTGATCAAGGCTTGGGCGACAGAATCCTGGCGGGTGTCTCCCCCTTTTACGATTTTGATGGGCTGTACCAATTTTTCTTTTGCGATTAGCGATTGCAAGCGCTCGATTTCATCGCCGCGGGTGACGAGGATGATGCTGGTGACTTGCGGGCAAGCAGCGATGCGGCGCAGCGTCAAGATCAGGATGGGCACGCCGTCGAGTTCGAGAAATTGCTTCGGGGCACCGGCGCCCATACGCGTGCCGAGACCTGCGGCAGGGAGAATGGCAACAATTTTAGTCATAAGGAGAAATGTCCGGCTGAAGCAAAGCGCGAACCGCTTAAGCGCGGGACCCAGATAGGAAGTTTACCTCAAGGGACGGCAGGAAGAAAATTGCTCTGGGGCAAATATCGCGGCTTGCTCGCGCGGTGTCGATGTTTCTCAGAAAACTACGTTGGATCGCTGCCGATAAACGGAGCGCGAGAAAGCGGGTCGAAGCGGGGAGTAGGTTCCGGGTGGTCGTGACCCTTGCCATCACCGTTTCCGTTGGCAGAAGCCGAGGCATCGTATGACGTGGCAGACCCGGCGGCAGCACGTGCGGCGGATGAATCGGGGCGGTCGTCGAGGCGGCCGAAGATCATTTTGCCCGCTGGGGTTTGGTGGACAGAGGTTACCAGGATATCGACGGTGCGATTGATGAGGCGGCGCGCCCCCTCGACAACGACCATGGTCCCGTCATTGAGATAGGCCACACCCTGCGTCAGTTCCTTGCCTTCGCGCAAAATTAGGACCCGCATAGATTCGCCAGGAAGTACTGCGGGCTTCATGGCGTTGGCGAGTTCGTTTACGTTGAGCACAAAAATTCCCTGGACCCGCGCGACTTTATTCAGATTGAAATCGGTGGTGACAATCTTGGAGGAGGTGCGGCGGGCAAGCTCCATCAATTTTTGATCGACACCGGGACAGCCGCTGATGTCGTCTTCGAGAAAGCGAATTTCCAGGCCGCGCATTTTTTGCAAGCGCTGCAAAACTTCTAAGCCACGGCGACCGCGTTGCCGCTTGAGAGTGTCCGCCGAATCCGCCACCAATTGCAGTTCGTGAAGAACGAAACGCGGCACGGCGACTGTGCCATCGAGAAAATGAGTTTCGCAAATGTCCGCGATGCGTCCATCGATGAGCACACTCGTGTCGAGTAGCTTCATTCCATTGGTGGCACTCGTGGCACCGGTTGAGCCAGGTGCGGAAGAAGCGGCAATGTCGGCGGGAATTTCGACTGAACTCGGAAGAGGAATGTGGCGAAAACTTGGTCCTTTGTGGGAGCCAATGACGAGTCCGAGATAACCGAGAGCGAACAATGAGGTAAATTCGAAAAAAGACTTGGTGGGTTCAGGCTCAGCTGTGCGGGAGATGACGAGAGTAATGAGGAGGGCTGCGAGTAGACCGAGGACAACGCCAACGGCGCCTCCCATAAGCCCGCTGATCTCCGCGCGGCGCAATCTTAATTCGGCAAGGAGGATGACCATGGCGACCAGGAAGCCCAGGCCCGCAGCGGGAAGACCGTGAAAGCCAAACGGACTGAGGGTGTAACAAAGAACGACGCTGGCGCTGATCAGAGCAACGCGCACGGCCCAGAAATCCCAATGATGACCGAGAAATCGTGAGCGAAGATTATTGGGGGTGAGAATGGAAGCTTCTGCGCTTGTGTTTGCTTGGGAGTTTATTGCGATGTGACTCATAATTCCCCCTTGTCTGCGTACAAGAAATTGCGCGAGGGCGGCCGTAGCAGCGAGGACGGGAGATTGCCTCTCGAGCGGGAGCAAGATATAAGGTGGCTTGTATACTCTTGAATTAGATGTCGCGTCAAGGGCTAGTTGAGCAGAAATAAAATTCGTTTGATGATGCGGACTTTTAGCGGCTTGCGCTTCAATCGAAGCTCGCGCTTAAGCGAGATAGATTCGTGGGACCCGTGGACCAACTCCCGAAATTAAATCGGAAGTGACCGTGCCGATGCTGCGGGCAACCACGTTTGCGGGATATGTGCGGTCGCCGTCTTCGCCATAGAGAGTGGCAGTGTCGCCGATGGCTATATCGCTGACGTCGGTGACATCGAGCATGGTGACATCCATCGAGACAATGCCGATCATCGGCGCGAGATGACCGCGAATGGCGAATTGTCCGCGATTGCCGAGCGAACGGTGCACGCCATCGGCGTAGCCGGCGGAGATCACGGCGACACGCGAAGGGCGCTCGGCAACCCAACTGGCGTTGTAGCCGACGCCCTCGCCTTGCGCGATAGAACGGACGTTGACAACGCGAGCGCGGAGGCTCATGACCGGACGCAAACGAAGCTTGGATTCGAACTCGATGCGGCAATCCATGGGATCGAAACCGGGATGGTAGCCGTAGAGAATTGCGCCCGGGCGAACCATGTCTGCCCAGGTGTCGGGGCGCGCGGCGATGGCGGCGCTGTTGGCGCAATGAATCAGGCCAGCATCAATCTTGAAAGAGCGAAGGCGATCTACGGCGGTGTGGAGGCGCTCCATCTGGAGAGCGGTCATGTGGCCGATGGGCGTGTCGGTGAGGACTTCGGAAGAAGCGAAGTGCGTAAAGGTGCCGGTGATCGCGAGGTGTGGACATTTCGCCAACTGGCGTGCGAAACAATCGATTTCTGTTGGCGCAATGCCCAGGCGGTTCATGCCCGTGTCCATTTTGAGGTGGATCTCGACATTCTTTTTGCGCTGCTTCGCGGCGGCGGCCTCGAAAGTGGCAAGCTGCTCGCAACGGTGGATGGCGGGAGTCAAATCATAATCGAGAAGATTTCTTTCTTCGCCGGGCCAGAAGCCACCGAGGACAAGGATGGGCTTCTGCACACCGAAATTGCGCAACTCCATACCTTCACCGGCAGAAGCCACGCCGAACCAATCACTGCCAACTTTCTCGAGGGCCTTGGCAACTTGCGGGCCGCCGTGACCGTAGCCGTTGCCTTTTACGATGCAGAGAATTTTGCGCGGCGTTTTTCTTTTTTCCGAAGCAGGATTCACGTAATCGCGGATGGCGCGAAAATTTTCAGCGAGCGCTTGGAACGAGACCTCGGCCCACACCGGGCGGCCGATGAAAGCGGTTGGATTTTTCTTCCTGCGAGTCATGAAATTTCCTGAAAAAACTAGTTTACGATATTCCGGCGCAAGCGCGAAAAAGCCCCATTGGCTGGCGCGAGAATGACAACGCGGGAACTGCCCTGCAAACCGAAGACCAAATAAGGCCTTTGCCAGATTGATCAAATAGCCCGCAACGAGTTTCTTTTGAATGGCTTAGAGGTGAGCGCGATCCATCAGAGGATCACCAGGTTTGCAAACAGTAGCGAAGCGTGGATAGTGTGACGCGCTGTGCCGCGGGGGCTACATCTCGTCGCCACCCGAGAATTGGGAGAAGGCGTCCGGCGCGGCTTCTTCGAACCGGGTCAGCTTGCTGCGAAAGACGAATTTCACTTTGTCGGTTGGGCCATTGCGCTGCTTGGCAATGAGAATGTCGGCCATGTCGCGCTCTTCGGGCGTGGCGTTGAGATTGAAAAAATTTGGCCGGTAAATGAACATGACGACGTCGGCATCCTGCTCGATGGCACCGGATTCGCGAAGATCGGAAAGCTGCGGGCCGCGCTCTTCACGTTCCGGGGCACGGGTCAATTGACTGAGAACCAGCACGGGAATCTGCAATTCCTTCGCAAGGCCTTTGAGGCCACGGGAAATACTGGAGACTTCTTCCTGGCGCGAACTGAAACGGCCCCGGCCAGTGATGAGCTGGAGATAATCGACGACCAGCAGCGAAAGGCCTTTGTCGCGTTTCAGGCGGCGAGCCTTTGCTCCGATTTCCAGCACGCTAGTCGAACCGGCGTCGTCGATCCAAAGCGGAGCTTGCGAAATACTGCCCAGGACCTCCGTCATTTTGCGCCAATCATCGCGGCTCAAGTGGCCGGAGCGGAATTTATGCGCATCGATTTGCGCAACCGAAGCTACCAGACGCTGCAGCAGCGATTCCTTGGACATTTCCAGGCTGAACACGGCGACCGGCAGTCCTCTGCGAATCGCAATATTTTCTGCAAGGTTCAGTGCCAACGCTGTTTTCCCCTGCGAAGGGCGTGCGGCAAGAATAATCAATTCAGAAGGCTGCAATCCGGAAAGAAGTTTGTCGAGTTCCCCGTATCCCGTGGAAATTCCCGTTACGCTCTTCCCTTCGCGAAAAATTCTCTCTAGTCGCTCAAAGTTATCGCGAACGATATCCTTGATGGAGATTAGGCCTGCCTTGACGCGATCTTCGGCCAGCGCAAATATGCTGGACTCAGCGTTGTCGAGAATTTCATCGGCGCCTGCTTCCGCTTCCATGGCGCGCTGTTGAATGCTGTGGGTCGCGTGAATGAGATTGCGCAGTATCGCTTTTTCTTTGACGATGTGCGCGTAATGCTCGACGTTGCTGACGCGCGGCATACCATCGACGAGCGAAGCCAGGTAAGGAGCGCCGCCCGAGGCTTCCAGTTCGCCTTTGCGCTGTAGTTCTTCGGTGAGCGTGACGAAATCGATGGCCCGCTGCGATTCGCCGAGCACAATCATCTGCGTAAAAATGCGTCGATGATGCGGCAAGAAAAAGTCTTCGGCTTTGAGCGACTCAATGGCGGTGTTCAGGACGTTGTTATCGAGCAGGATCGCGCCGAGAATGGATTTCTCAGCGTCGATGTTGCTGGGCAACGGACGTTCGAGGGCAGTTTCGACAACAGGCATGGACAGTTTACACCTTCTGCGCTTTCGCTTTTATTTCGCTATTGAACCACGGCGGGTGCAAACAGGCAAGTCGAAACTTTTTAGCCTGCAAATTTCCCTGTCCGCCAGAACGATGAAGCGATTGTCCGCGCAACGCAAAGGCGCGTCAATCGGACGGGCTGTGCATAGTTAAGGAAATCGCGGAAAACTTTTTTGCTTGATGCAAAATCAGGAATTGAAGAGAACGGGGCGATTACCGAAGCTTTCCTCACGCGATTACGGCGCTTTGCGTTTTCTTTGATAGGTTCTCACGGCTTGCGCCATGGGCTAAGATTTGTGGTGCCTCCCGCGTTCCCCCAGGAGCGCGGTGTGGGAAAGATAGTTGCGCGGACAAAAAAGAGAGAGGCACGCCTCGGCACGTCCCTTTTGCAAATCAGATGGCCGACGTAGACGGCGGGACCTGACCGAGAATTAAGCTTCTTTTTCGATGTGGACTTTGAGTTCGGCAGTGACATCACGGAACACCTTGATGGTGACCGGGAATTCGCCGAGTGCACGCAACGATTCGGGCAACACGATCTGGCGCTTATCGACTTCGAAGCCCTGCGTCTTGAGCAAATCAGCAATATCGCCATTCGTGACCGAGCCGAAGAGCTGATCGTTTTCGCCGGTCTTCCGGGTGAAGCGGAGTGAAACAGCACTCAGCAATTCCGCCTGCTTCTTGGCAGCTTCGAGTTCGGTCGCGGTTTTCTTCGCAAACGAGCCACGAATACGCTCCAGAGCCTTCATGTTGCCCGGTGTGGCTTCGATGGCAAACTTGTTCGGCAATAGAAAATTCCGTGCGTAGCCAGGCTTCACGGTCACCACGTCGCCGCGGTGCCCCAACTTATCGACATCTTCCTGAAGAATGATCTGCATGATGAATCTCTAGCTCCCTTTTTTAAACTGTGGTTTTCGGGGCCTCGACAACGCGAGGCGCCTGGGTTCCCGCCGCACTGCCGGCAAACGGCATAAGGGCGATGTTGCGTGCGCGCTTGAGCGCGACGCCGAGCCAGCGTTGATGGCGCGAGCAAACCCCGGTCATGCGGCGGGGCAGAATCTTGCCGCGCTCCTGCACGAACTGAGAAAGAATGTCGGCGCGCTTGTAGTCGATCATGTCCATCTTCTCTACACAGAACTTGCAGACTTTCTTTTTGCGGAAATACTGGCGCTTGCCACGCGGCCGGCCACCTGGCCCGCCTGGACCACCCGCACCGCCTTCACGGCGTCCACCACCGGGGCCACCTTCACGGCGACCGCCTCCACCCTCGCGGTGTTCACGAGGAGCAGAGGGAGCGGCGGCTTGCACTGGCTTTTGTTCGTCTGACATAACTTCCTACCTTTCCCATGTAGCTCCGGGCCTTCGCATCGAAGCTTTTAAAACAATACCTGTTCAGCGAACGCGATTCCGCGCGTTCCTAACACTGTCATTAGAAACTTAGCTGGCCGGTGCTGCTTCCGGTGCGGCAGACGACGGCACGATCGGAGCAGTAACGGGTGTCGCGGGGCGGCGCGGACGGCGAGCGGTGCGAATCTCTCGCTTGTGCGTGAGTTTTTTCTGCAGCTTGATGGCTTCATCGAGACGCACAACCTGGTACTTGATGACCGCGTCTAGCACACCCAGGCGGCGCTCGATTTCCTGCATCAGGTCCCCGTGCACGGTGCGGATCTGGTGATACACGTAGACGCCTTCGCGATGCTTCTTAACCTTGTACGCGAGTTTGCGCGTGCCCCAATGCTCGGTCTTCTCGATTTTTCCGCCTTTTTCCGCGCAGACATGCTCGATCGACGCGATGACCTTCTTCAGTTCGTCTTCCGGCGTGGCCGGGCGAGCAATAAAGATCAAATCGTACAGACGCTCTTCCATAATGACCTCGTTTCCTTCTGTTACCGGCACAGGGCCGGTAAAACCGTAAAACTGCGTACTGCTACCAAACTCACTTTTACTTCTCTGCCGCCGGTGGAACGCGGCGGTTGTACTTGTTCATCGCGGCGTCGATGCCTTCACTCAGAATCATCTCAACCGCATCGGCCGCCGTCGCAATCATCTCTGCTGCCACTTCCAACTGCGCCTTTTTCATTGGGCGCAGAACATATTCGGCAAGATCGCCGACCGGATGATCTGGACCGCAGCCCAAGCGAAGCCTAGCAAATTCCTGCGTTCCTAAAGAACTGGTAAGCGACTTGGCGCCGTTGTGCGTCCCCGGCCTTCCATGCTTGCCAATGCGAATCATGCTCCAGGGCAGATCCCGTTCGTCATATATTGCCAGGACTGCTTCTGGCCCCAGTTCATGCTTGCCGAGCAGATCCCTTACGGAAATTCCGCTGAGGTTCATGTACGTCTGAGGTTTTGCCAGGATTACTTCTCGCCCGGCAACTGCTCCCAGTCCCACCAGCGCCTTGCCCTCGGGCCGCTCGACCCGGATCGTAGCGCGATTGGCAATCTCATCTACGGCAAGAAAACCGAGGTTATGCGGCGTCCACTGATACTCCGGGCCAGGATTGCCAAGGCCAACGATAAGCCGCATAGTGAGTTGCGCGATGAAGTCGAAAAAGAATTACTTCTTCTTCTCCTGCTTTTCGCCGCCCTTGGCGCCTTTCTCGGCTTCCTCGCCCTCTTCGCCTTCCACTTCTTTCTTGCCCTTCTTGATAACTTCGGGTTCGGCAGGAGTTGCGCCTGCAACTGCAACAACATCCGCCGGCTTCTCTTCTTCCGCGCGCAGAGTAACAACATGCGAAAGCACGCGCTCCGGATCGGTCAAGAGCTTCATCTTCTTGGGATCCAGGGGTAGATCGCTGGCGCGCAAATTCTGATTCAAGCGCAAGCCGCTGATGTCCACCTTGAATTCGGTCGGAATGTCGGCTGGCAAGCACTCGATCTCGACTTCGCGGGTGACGACTTCGTAGACACCGCCATCCACTTTAACGCCAGCAGGTTCGCCAAAGGTGTGTATGGGCACCTTGACCTTCATGCGCACGTCCATCGCGATACGCAAAAGATCGACGTGCAGCAAGCGGCCGCTCACTGGATCGACTTGCCAATCCTTTACGATGGCCGGTTCGTGCTTTCCGCCGAGGTCCACCTGAAACAAAGTGTTGTGACCGGTTTCGGAGCGAAGAATCGCGGTGACTTGTTTGGTGTTGACGGCGAGAGAAATCGCTTCCCCTTTGCCGCCATAAAGAGTCGCGGGAACTCTGCCGCTGCCGCGCATACGCCTCGCTTCATTTTTGCCTCGCGTATCGCGAGGCGCGCCTTCCACAATAATCTGAGCCATAGCTTCTTTCCTTCCCTGGAATCCCATTCGGCTAAACAGCGCCTGAGAATCTCAAATAAACAACTCGCTGATCGAAGTTTCTTCGTGAATGGAACGAATGCCGCGCGCGAGTAAATCCGCGACACTCAAAATCTTGATCTTCGCCAAATTTTTCGCGGCGGCGGAAAGCGGCACGGAATCTGTGGCCACCACTTCCGCAATACGTGAATTCTCAATGCGTTCGACCGCCGGCCCCGAAAACACCGGGTGAGTGCAAGCGGCGTACACCTGAGTCGCACCTTCGCGCAACAAAGCATCGGCCGTTTTCACCAGTGTGCCTGCGGTATCGATGATGTCGTCGACGATCAGCGCACTACGGCCCTTTACGTCGCCGATGAGGTGCATCACCTCGCTGACGTCTACATCGACGCGGCGCTTATCCACGATGGCTAGAGGCGCATCCAGCTTTTTTGCGAAGGCCCGGGCGCGTTCCACGCCACCAGCATCAGGCGAAACGACCGTAAGATTCGGCAACTTCATTTGCTTGAAGTGATCAATCAGCACGGGCGAGCCATAAAGGTGATCAACCGGCACGTCGAAATAGCCTTGAATCTGGGGCGCATGCAAATCCAATGTGAGTGCGCGGCTGGCTCCCGCAGTTTCCAGCAAGTCCGCAACAAGTTTCGCAGATATTGGAACGCGCGGCTTGTCTTTGCGATCCTGGCGCGCGTAACAGTAGTACGGCAGAACCGCGGTGATGCGCCAAGCGGAGGCACGCTTGAAGGCGTCGATCATCAACAACAATTCGAGCAGGTGATTGTCCACCGGATAGCAGCACGGCTGCACCACGAAAACATCCGCCCCACGCACGTTTTCCAAGATCTGAAAATAAATTTCGCCGTCACTGAACCGGCCGAGCAAGGCTTTGCCGAGCGGCACATTCAAATGATGGCAGATCGAATCGGCCAGAGCCGGATTCGCGGTTCCGGTAAAAATCTTGAAACGTTCGTCGTGCACCCCTCGCTCACCCTGGTCATCGCGCGGCGATGACAACATGAAACGCAAACTGGCCCGTTCGTTTTGCACTGGTATTGCGAAACGGGAAAGAGTCAGAGCGGAGCAATGCTGAGGTTCAGTCGACCAACGCGCTTTTCATGGAACGCGCAAATTTGCTTCGAGAGACACTCTCGCAGACAAAACTTTGATCGTAGACAAACCCGACAGCAGCTCGGCGCGCCTTTGCTGGGCTCGGGAAAACTCCAAACACCGCCGAACCGCTACCAGCCAGCAAGGCTTCTGACGCTCCCCTTCGAAGTAACGTCCGCCTGATTTGATCAAGCCGGACATGACGCCGGAAAACAGCACCTTCGAAATCATTCGAAAGACCTGCTCCCTGCGACTTCCAACACAGAGCACAGAACCTATATAGCTTATGGGCTGCGGCGGATTTTGTCAACGAAGCGAGCTCGGGCGCGTGCAGCCAACGATAGGCGTCAGCGGTTGGAATGTGGATATCCTTAGGCGAAACAATCAGTAGCGAACAGTCAGGAACGTCAGGGAGCGGGTAGATCTCGTCCCCTTTCCCCACTCCCAAAGCGCAGCCGCCAAACAAAAAGAAGGGGACGTCAGCGCCGAGACCCGCGGCAATCGCCAGAAGGCGCTCAGTTTCAATACGCTTGCCCGTCAGGCGAAGATAACCGAGGAGCGCGGCAGCGGCGTCGCTAGAACCGCCACCCAGGCCACGCCCGGCGGGAATCGCCTTTTGGAGCAGGACTTCCACACCAGCACGAATCTTCAACTCGCGGCGTAGAGCGTCCACGCCGCGATAGACCAAATTCTTTTCGATAGGCTCTTTGGAAAGTGCATCGTTGCCTCGCACGGTAAGGGAGATGCCACTTTTTGGGGATTTGCGAAGCCGCAAAGAATCGTGAAGAGACACGGTCTGGAAGATCGTACGTAGTTCGTGGTAGCCGTCGGCGCGCTTGCCGAGCACTTCGAGACGCAAATTTACTTTTGCGTACGCTGGGATCCGAACTTCGTTCATCGTCTGCTCAGGGTTTTGCGTCGGTTGCCGGCGACTTTTGCGCCACGCGGTGCTTTACCTGACCCAACTTCTTTTCCAGTTCCGCGACTTTATCGTTTTCCACGTCGCCAGGCAAGGAGCGATGCCATTCCGCCAGGGACTTTTCCCACTCCGCGGCCGCTTGTTCCATTTTTCCCTGCTTGGCGTAGACATCACCGAGGTGAGCCCGAATTGTGGGATCGTGTGATTCGCGCTCGACCGCTTTGTGCAGTGTGGCTTCGGCGTCATCGAGCCGGTTCTGCTTGTAATAGACCCAGCCGAGACTGTCGAGATAAGCACCGCTGAATGGCTCCTGATCGAGCGCGCGCTGAATCATCTCGCGGGCTTCATCGAGGCGCAGGCCCCGGTCAGCGAGCATATATCCATAATAATTCAACGCCGCGGCGTTCTTTGGATTTACGTCCAGCACTCTCTTGAACTCGTCCTCAGCCTTGTCGAATTGCTTCTGGCGCTCGTAGATTGCGCCGAGCAGGAACCACGTCATTTCATTTTCGCGAGGATCACCGGGAATGGCTTCGGCCTTGTGGGCTGCGTCTTCGGCTTCCTTGTAGCGGCGCGCGCGTTCATAGACCTGGGCGATGTTCAGATAAATGTCCCGATCGGTGGGGCTATTCTTCAAGCTTCCTTGAAGCAACTTGACCGCTTCATCGGGCTGTTGATTCTCTCCAAGCAGCAGTGCGTAGCTGGCGCGGATGGGACTGTCATTGGGATATTTTGCCATCGCTTCTTTTCCGGTCAAAAGTGCTTTCGGAAGATCCTTCGATTGGCGGTAGGTTTCCATCAACAACAGTCGTGCGCGACGATCTTCCTCTTCGCCAAGACGGCCAAGTTCCTGATAGGTGTAGATTGCCGCCTGGTAGTTCTGGGAATCGCGATAGAGCTGTCCGAGTTGCTGATAAAGAATTGCCAGGGAACGCCTGCGGTTCGGAAGCACCGTCGATTGTGATTTAATTCCAGTCACCGCGTCCGACAATACTTTGATGGCGTCCTCGTAGCGCCCCTGCGATTCGTAAATCATGGCCTCGTTGTACATGACTTCAAGGCTGCCCGGCGCATACTGTCGGGCTTTCACGAGATTCTCTTCCGCCTTATCGAGCTGGTGCAGCTCGCGGTAGATCTGCGCGATACGCAGATAGACGTCAGCGTCATCGGGCATCACGTCGGCCAATTTCTGATAGACGGTCAGCGCTTCCGGATATTTTTCTTCAGATAGCAGAGTCTGCCCCAGACCACGGAGATGGGAAAGTTCGGATGGATCGAGATCAACGGCTTTGCGGTAAGCCTCTTCGGCCTTGGCGTAGTCCTTGGTCTGCGTGTAGGCATCACCCAGCAAATCATAAAGAACCGGCGAAGGCGAATGGACTGTTGCGGTTTCCAACAACTGGATCGCTTCATCCGATTTGTTCTCGTCGAGAAGCAACTGCGTGAGCTGTTCCATCGCAGCATCGTTATCCGGGTCGGCCTTCAGCATGCCGCGAAGAACTTGCTCGGCTTTCTCGGGCTCGTTGTGCAAACGATAGAGGCGCGCCAACCACAGCGCAGATTCGGCATCGGCGGGGTCGAGCCGATGAACCTCGCTGAATTCGGCTATCGCTTTGGCGACCATTTCACTTTGCGCGCCGGTGTTGCTGTTGATGTCGCCGAGGCTACGCAAATAAATCCGGCCAAGAAGCCGGTGGGTCGCCAGATCATTGGGATCGCGCTTAAGGATTTCGTTGGCTTCGGTAACCGCGTCGTGGACGCGCTGGGCTTTCCAATACATTTCGGCAAGCCGCTCTCCGATGATCGGCGATTGCGGATCAATCGAATACGCCTTCTTGTATGCCTCGATTGCGCGCGTGGCGTACTCGCTTTGACTGGTCTGTTCGTACTGAATCTCATACAGGTGGCCCAGCGTGAAGTTGTAATAGGCCTCCGCGCGGGGAGACATTTTCTCCGGGGCTTTCGTGGTTCCAACCAAGGTTGTCTGAGCGAGCAGAGGGGAGATCGCCAGAGCGGCCACAGCAAAGGTGAAGCAAAGTCGAATTGGCTTCATAAGTAGTCCATAAACTCTAAGTATCCCATGCGGCCCAAAAGCGGTCAAAAGCGAAAATACGGCACGGTTTCGATGCGCGTCGTCTCACCTCAATAAGATGCTTCAACGGCAATCTGTGTTTCTAGTTTTAAGAATTTGGCGGAAAATCAGTGAAGGAAGTGTCGCATGCTGGTGAACACCATCGCCAGACCCAGACGGTCTGCTGCGGCAATCACTTCGGGATCCTTAACCGAACCACCCGGCTGAATAATGCAGGTGGCCCCCGCTTTTGCAGCTTCCTCCACCCCATCGGGGAACGGGAAAAATGCGTCGGAAGCTACGGCTGTGCCCTGCAGAGCTTTCTGGGCTTTCAACACCGCAATTTTCACGGAATCGACGCGGCTCATCTGCCCCGCTCCGATGCCCATCGTCGCTCCGTCCTTCGCAAAGACGATGGCGTTCGATTTGACATGCTTACAGATCTTCCAAGCAAATTTAAGATCGGCAAGCTCCCCTTCCGTTGGGGACCGTTTTGTTACAATTTTCAGTTCCTTGTCATAGAGAACGCCCAAGTCTGGGCTCTGGACCAGCATGCCACCTAGAATCCGCTTCAGTTGCAATTCTTTGTCGTGATGCAAGCCGCCCTGGGGAAGCTGCAGCAAGCGCAAATTTTTCTTGGCGGCGAAAATTTCCTGTGCGCGATCGGCAAATCCCGGCGCCACGATGCATTCCACGAATAATTTCGAGACTTCCTCAGCGGTCACCGCATCCACGATGTGATTGAAGGCCAGCACTCCACCAAATGCCGAGACCGGATCACAAGCAAATGCTTTGAGATAAGCCTCGTCGAGTGTGGCCTGTTGTGCCGCGCCGCAAGGATTGTTGTGCTTGATGATCACCGCAGCCGGCCGCTCGAATTCGGCAACCAGACTGCGCGCGGCCTCGAGATCGACATAATTATTGTAGGAAAGCTCTTTTCCCTGGAGTTGCTTGGCAGCCGCCAACCCTTCGGGGGGTTGTCCAGCGGGGGTATAAAGCCCCGCGGCCTGGTGCGGATTTTCCCCGTAGCGGAGTTCCTGCTTGAGACGCAGTGAAAGATGCAAGCGCTCCGGAAGTTTCGCGCGGTGAGCAACTTGCAGATGCGAAGCTTCGAGGGTCAACCGTTCCAATTCCATGGTGATTAAGCCGTCGTAGCGTGAAGTGGTAGCAAACACTTTGCGCGCGAGTTCCAACCTCAATTGCAAGGACGTTCCATTGCCCGCTTCTAGTTCGGTCGCCACGCGATCGTAATCGGAAGGATCGCTGATGACTGTCACAGTTTCAAAATTCTTCGCGGCCGAGCGTAGCATCGTCGGCCCGCCAATATCGATGTTTTCGATCAGTTCCTCGGCGGGAAGATAGCCTTTGGCAGCCGTAGCTTCAAACGGATAAAGGTTTACGACCACCAGGTCGATGGGCAAAATCCCGTGTTCCTTAGCTTGCTTTTCATCTTCGGCCCGATTACGGCGGTACAACAGACCGCCGTGAACTCTAGGATGCAGCGTCTTTACACGGCCTCCGAGCATCTCCGGCCAATTCGTGAACTCCGAAACATCCTTGACTGAAATTTTCTCGTCGCGCAGAAGTTTTGCAGTTCCACCGGTAGAAAGAATTTCGATCTGGAGGGCAGCGAGGCGCCGCGCGAAATCCACAATTCCCGTCTTGTCGAATACGCTGAGCAGCGCCCGTTCCACAGCCATGTGATTCCTCCAGCGTTACGTTGAATCTATAAGTGTACGCGGAGGAGCGGGGTTGGAAAAGTGGCGCGCTGTGGGAAACGGCCAACTCGAACGGCTAGGCTTTTACCAGGGCTTTCAATTTTACCGCGCCGTTTACGGTTTCTACCACGTACTCGACGTCACGGCACTGTTTCTCTGTCTGTAGGTCCTTGGTCTTCTTGCAGACAAATTCATTGAAGCCTGAGCGCGTCAGCTTGCCCGTTTCCTCGCCAGCATTCTGTTTCGCCTGAAGGAAGGCTTCATAGAGCTGATCCACTTTTTGCGTCTCTTTTTCAGGTTCGGAACAGACCATGCGGAATGCCATGGCGGTTTCGACGGCTGATTCATCGGGAGTTTCTTTTATGGTTGGTTTTGTGTTGTGTGCGCGCTCCGCTTCTATAGCTTTGGCGGCTGCGCCGAAATGACGCTGCACTTTACCTTCTTCGCGCAGAGCCAATTTCTTCCGGAAGACATCCTTATACTTTGCATACGTCTGCGAGAGATTGGTGAAGCGGAAGCGCTGGCCAAATTTCATTTCGCCGCCGCGTTCGCTGTAACGGCGGACCATTTGATCAATGCGCCATTCGATTTCGGTGGGCGGCCGTTTTCGTCCACCGCCGAAAAACATGTCATATTCAATTTTCAACTGGCGAATATCGCGTTCCATCTGGGCCAGTTCTTCGTCGATTGTCGCCATGAAGGCAAACTCCTGCGAAGTTCATGCTAGGAGCAAGAAATGTCAGCGTCAATCGGGAAGGCGGGTGGGGATACCCAATCAACAATCGGGCGACCGGACATTCCACTGGCCGTGCGGACAGTGCCGATTGCGCGCCCGGGAAGGCCTGTGCTCAAATGACCCAATGACCGAACGGGTGAAACCGGCAATCAGCGAGCAGCAAGCGGCGTTGCTACGGCAAGTGCCTTCTATCGATGAGTTGCTGCTGCGTCCACGCGTCGCGGCGCTAGCCAGGGGAGTGGATCGGCGTTATCTGATCGAGATCGTGCGCGAGCTGCTTGGCGATATTCGCCGAGGATTGGCGTCAGGGGACCCGTCGGCAGCAGCGATTTTGGAACCTTCCGCGTTGGCTGAAAAACTCGAAGCACAGGTGGAGCGCCTGTTTGAGCCCTCTCTGCAGCAGGTCATCAATGCCTCTGGAGTAATACTGCACACGAATCTGGGCCGCGCGCCGCTAAGCGAATTGGTTATTGAAGAGTTTCGCCGCAGCGCGGTTCACTACAGCAATCTGGAATACGACCTTGCGAAGGGCGGCAGAGGCAAGCGCGACGCCCATACCTCACGGTTATTGCAACGGCTTACCCGAGCCGAGGCGGCGATCGTTGTCAATAATTGTGCGGCTGGATTGTTGGTAACCCTGGCCGCGCTGGCACGTGGTGGAGAAGTCATTGTTTCCCGTGGCGAATTGATTGAGATAGGCGACGGTTTCCGAATTCCGGAAATCATGGAGCAAAGCGGGGCAATTTTGCGCGAAGTCGGGACCACCAACCGCACCCGAATCGCGGATTACGAGAACGCCATCAATGAGAAGACGCGGATTCTGTTGCGAGTTCATCCGTCGAATTTTCAAGTGACTGGTTTTACGGAAAAGCCAGAAGATTCCGAATTGATTCGGCTCGGCCAGCACGCCAGCCTCCCCGTTGTGGAAGACCTCGGTTCAGGCTGCGTGGTGGATCTTTCCAGTAGCGGAATCACCGAGCCCACGGCACGTGATAGTCTCGAAGCCGGATTTTCGTTGGTGCTTTTCAGCGGCGATAAACTTTTGGGGGGGCCGCAAGCCGGAATTATTGCCGGTCAGAAGGATTTGGTAGCAAAAGTTCGCCGGCATCCTTTATTCCGCGCGCTGCGAGTCGACAAATTGACAATCGCCGCGCTGGAAGTGACTTTGCGCGCGTACGTGCAAGCCAGTTGGAAGGAGATCCCCACACAGCAAATGATTCGTGCGACGGTGGAGGAGATCGGTCAGCGGGCCCAGGAATTTGTGCACGGCTTGAATGCTGCGCTCGAGTCGGCGGACGTGAAGATTGAAATTGTAGATGGTGATTCCCTTGTCGGCGGAGGTTCTACGCCTGCCCAATCTCTGCCAACGCGGTTAATTCGCGTTGCGAGTTCGTGTCATTCGGCTGCAGAACTGGAAGAGCAGTTGCGCAAGGGTATTGCCGGCACACCGGTGATTGCTCGTATCGAAGATGATTTCCTGCTGATCGATCTGCGCACAGTATTCCTGGAACAGGAAGTGTCGCTTGCCAAGGAGTTGATCCGAGCGTTGCGCTAAAGCCCAAAACGTCGTCGGATGATATGATATAGGTGTGATATAGGTTGTTCGCTGGAGATCTTGTGGCGACCGCACTCATTCATCTCGATCCAAAACAGAAACGGCGCCTTACAATGCGCGCGAAGAAGCGCGGCAAATCTTTCTCACAGGAAGTCCGCGATGCCGTGGACTTGTATCTAGAAATACCTATCGAAACCGAGGCCGAGATGAAGACCCTCGCCCGCTTGGCCAGCGAGTCAGCCGACCGCAGCATTGCGCGCTTAGACGATACGATTGCTTATTTAGATAAGGCTCTCAAGGCATTGAGGAAATCTCGGTGAGTTGGGCGCGCGATGCCTTGATAGCGCTGAAGAGAATTATGCTGCTTGAAGAGCGCATCGTGAGCCTGACCGAGCAATCAAAGCGTCGACTGGTACGCCTGGAAGCAAAGTTCGATCTGCTGGAGCGGATGGCCGTTTCACCCTCGCGGCGGGCGCTCCCCGAAAAATCGCAAAAGTAGGGGCTTCATGCTCTGTTTCAAAACCCATAAGGGCAAGCTTGTTGCCACAGAACGACGCGAACCGCACTTGAAACCGGGGTGGGCACTCATTCGTGTTCGCCTGGCGGGCATTTGCAATACCGATCGGGAGATTCTGCGCGGATACCATGATTTTCATGGAGTGCCGGGACATGAGTTTGTGGGCGAGGTAGCCGCGGTTCCCCGCGGTTCACAGCGCAAAGAGAAGTTCTGGCTGGGGAAGCGTGTGGCTGGCGAGATCAACATTTCGTGCAAGTCTTTGGGCTTTAAGCCCGTTTGTGCTTTTTGCCAGCGCGGATTGAACACGCATTGTGCGCGGCGGAAGGTTTTGGGAATTATTGGGCACGACGGCGCGTTTGCGGAATATCTCGCTTTGCCGCTCGCGAATCTACATCTCATTCCTGCCGAGGTTACTGACGAACAAGCTGTCTTTGTGGAACCACTCGCTGCTGCCTGCCAAATCCTCGATCAAATCGATATTCGACACTTCCCTTCCCCGGCGGTGCTTGGTGACGGGAAGCTCGCGCAGTTGATTGCGATGGTTTTGCAGGCTGCAGGATGTCAAGTTACTTTGTTCGGAAAGCACGCAGAAAAATTGAAATTGTCGAAGCAAAGCGGGATTAAAGCCAAAACAGTTGTTGGCGATGAGCGGGATTTGAAAAAGGTAAAACAGAACTATCGGTTGGTTGTGGAAGCTACTGGTTCACCTGCAGGATTGCGACTCGCTCTGGAGATGACCGAGCCTCGCGGGACGCTGGTTTTGAAATCGACATTTCACGGTGCGGCGGCGGTAGAGACCTGGCCGCTCGTCGTAAAGGAGATCACAGTTGTCGGTTCCCGTTGCGGGCCATTTGGCAAGGCGATCGCATTGCTGCGCTCTCGAAGGGTGGATCCACGATCATTCATCTCTCGAATATTCCCGCTGCGGGAGGCGCCAGAGGCGATCGCGTACGCGCAAAAGCCCGGGGTGATGAAGGTACTATTGAAACCGGATGGTGAAATCTGAAGGCAGAGGCGAGGTAGGAAAATCCCGAGGCCAGGAAGGCCTGCGCCAGGTCTGTGACTCATCGATCCAAGGTGTCCGGAGCTAAGACTTCGCCACCGGATTAAGACTACAACCGATTGATACACGACGCCACGCAAGCCGCGCCGAAACCATTGTCGATGTTGACGACGGTAACGTTGGAAGCGCAGGAATTCAGCATACCCAGCAGTGCCGCGACCCCTTCGAAACTTGCCCCATAACCGGTGCTGGTCGGCACGGCGATCACCGGAACACTGACAAGTCCGCCCACCACGCTCGGCAGCGCACCCTCCATTCCCGCAATGCAAATAATTACGCGCGCTTCGGTGAGTTGCAAGCGATGATCGAGTAAGCGGTGAATGCCCGCAACGCCAACGTCGTAAATTTGCTCGACGCGATTACCCATCAACCGGGCGGTCAGAACCGCTTCTTCGCCGACGCGAATGTCGCTGGTGCCGGCGGCAACCACGGCAATCGTGCCTTTGCCAGTGATTTCATGATTGCGTTCGATGGTAATCACGCCGGAAAGCGGGTGGAATTTCGCGGCTTTGCTGATGCGTTTGACGGCAGTAAATATTTTGGTGTCCGCGCGGGTTACCAGCACATTGTGCTGGCTGCTCTTATGCCGCAACATCGCGTGCACAATTTCCGCCACCTGTACCGGTGTTTTTCCTTTGCCGAAGATGACTTCGGCAAACCCCTGGCGGAGCGAACGATGGTGATCCACCTTCGCAAACCCAATATCTTCAAAGGGTAGATGCTTGATCCGCTCCATCGCGGCGCCGGTAGAGAGTTTTCCGCTCTCCACCGCTTTCAAAACGTTCAAAACTTCTTTAGCTCTCATGAATTGACCAGGAGGAATTTTACCATTTGTCCAAGCACCTACCTATGCTTGACTTGGCCCAAGACCGCTGAGATATTGAATGTATCCGCACAAACCATGCTCCCAGCAAAAGGCAAAACCATTACCGTTGGTGTGACCGGCGCAAGCGGCGCTATTTTTGCGCAAAAAACACTGGCCTTGCTCGAAGAAGATCGGCGCGTCACCCGTGTGCACTTGGTGGTGACGGAGACCGGTCAGCGACTGTTTGCCGAGGAGCTTGGCCTCTCCTCGGGTGATCTGAAAAAATTGCCTGCGCGCATCATCGGCCACGCTTCAAAGAAAATTGCAGTCCTGCCGAATAGAGATGTCGGCGCGTCGATCGCTTCTGGCAGCTACGAGGTCAGCACCATGATCGTCATTCCCTGCACCATGGGTGCGCTTTCGGCGATTGCCAATGGGATGAGCGACGACCTGGTGGGCCGTTCCGCTGATGTAATGCTCAAGGAAGGCCGCAAATTAATACTATGCGTGCGCGATACGCCATTGAATCGAATTCATCTGGAAAATATGCTGCGGGCGCAACAGGCAGGCGCAGTTATCATGCCCGTGGTTCCGGCATTCTACGATAATCCGAGGAGCATCGACGACATCGTCACGCAGTATTGCTGCCGCGTGCTGTCCCAAGCAGGTTTACCACAGGAACAGATGCATCGGTGGACCGGCAGCGTAGCGCGGAAGAAATTGGAATAACGCGCCATGGCGAATCGTCTTGCAACCGTGTTGGAAATGATCAAGTTTGAGCATTCGGTTTTTGCGCTGCCATTTGCGCTGACTGGGGCCATTCTTGCGGCGCGCGCTTCAACACACGGCTGGCCAACGCTGATGCAGTTGGTGTGGATCGTTGTGGCGATGGTGGCGGCCCGATCCGCGGCAATGACGATTAATCGGATTGTCGATTTGCGCTATGACAAAGAGAATCCACGAACAAAAACGCGTGCCTTGGCGACTGGTGCGCTTTCGATTCGGTTTGCCTGGGCGTTTACCGCTGTCGCTATGGCGCTGTTTTTTGTAGCCGCCTCGGAGCTCAATCCGCTGGCGCTGAAACTTGCGCCCGTGGCGATTGCAGTTCTTTTCTTTTATTCCTTTACGAAACGCTTTACCTCGTGGTCGCATTTGGTGCTGGGCCTTGCACTGGGAATTTCTCCCGCAGCCGCGTGGATCGCGATTACCGGCAGTCTCGATTGGCGAATGCTGATCTTGTGCGGGGCAGTCACACTCTGGGTAGGCGGGTTTGATGTTCTCTACGCTTGCCAGGACGTGGAGTTTGACCAGCAGGCGGGGCTATTCTCTGTTCCGAAGCGTTTCGGGATTGCCACCGCGCTGCACATTGCGCGGGCGATGCATGTGGGGGTTGTGCTCCTTTTAAGTTGGCTAGCGGCGAGTTTCGGCTTGCCATGGCCAGCGTGGGCTGGAATTGTGGTGGTGGCGGCCCTACTAGCCTACGAGCATTCGCTCGTCCGTGCTAACGATCTTAGCAAGCTGAACGCTGCGTTTTTCACTGTGAACGGTTATATTAGTATCCTGTTCCTCGTGTTCTGGGGTGCTGCGGCTGCGTTTTGGCGCATTTGAATTGATTGTAAGTTGCGAAGGAATTCGCAAAACTTTCTTGCTTTAAACTGTAGCGCTCGGTCACCGAGGGCCATCTAAATAATAGAGTAAACCGTGGCTGAACTGACGATCACCGACACAAACCTGAAACCCATTGCCGAGAAGGTTTTGGCTGGCGAACGGCTCCTCTTTGACGATGGTGTCACGTTGTACAAGACGCCCGATCTGCTCGCCGTCGGCTGGCTGGCCAATCATGTGCGTGAAAAGCGCCACGGCGATATCACCTATTACAACGTGAACCGCCATATCAATCCGACTAATGTTTGCGTGGCGCATTGCAAGCTTTGTGCGTTTGGCCGTGGTCCCCATTCGCCGGGTGCCTACACGTTTACGCTGGAGGAGATGTATGAGCGCGCCGCCAAGGGCGTTCGCGAGGGCGCCACGGAATTCCACATTGTTGGCGGGCTGCATCCCGACCTGCCATTCGATTTTTTCTTAGAACTCATTCGCGGTTTGAAGGCGCGTCATCCGCATGTGCATTTGAAGGCGTTCACGATGGTGGAAGTCCACTACTTCGCGCGCATCGCAAAAATTACTGTCGACGAAACGCTGCGCAAGATGAAACAGGCCGGGGTCGATTCCTGCCCCGGTGGGGGCGCGGAAGTGTTTCATCCGCGCGTGCGGCGCATCATCTGCGACCACAAGGTCAGCGGACAAATGTGGCTCAACATGGCCAAGAAAGCACACCGCATTGGACTGCGTTCAAACGCAACAATGCTCTATGGGCATGTTGAAACGATGGAGGAACGCGTCGACCATTTGGTGAAATTGCGCGAGGCACAGGACGATACGCACGGATTCGTCGCCTTCATTCCGCTGGCGTTTCATCCCGACAATACGCCGCTGTCGTACATTCCGAAGCCAACGGGTTACGATGACCTGCGTAATATCGCCGTCTCTCGATTGATACTCGATAATTTCGAGCACATCAAGGCATACTGGGTCATGTTGACACCCAGCATCGCGCAAATTGCCCTTCGTTTTGGGGCAAATGATATGGATGGCACGGTTGTGGAAGAAAAGATTTACCACGACGCGGGTGCCAGCACCGCCGAATTTACTCCACGAAGCGAACTCGAACGCTTGATCCGCGCTGCGGGCCGCGTCCCGGTAGAGCGCGACACCCTTTACAACAAAATCGATCGCTCCACGTTGCCGCCGATTGAACTTACCCCAGCGACAGGATTAGTCTCTCTCTCCCTCTAGTCGCTTGCGGGGCAAGCCGCCTGGCGCTCTTGGAAATGGATGAACCTTTTTTTAGGGGACCCGAATCCAACATACAATCAGCACAGTGAACTTCCTATAGGAGAAACTCCATGCAACGCAAAGCTTCCGCGGTATGGCAGGGCGATCTGAAGTCTGGTAAGGGCAGTATCTCGACCGATAGCGGCACACTGAAGCAGACGCAATATTCCTTCAGCACACGCTTTGAAAATGGCGTGGGCACGAATCCGGAAGAACTGCTGGCTGCGGCGCACGCCGGCTGTTTCACGATGGCACTTTCGGCGCAACTTGCAGGAGCTGGTATGACTGCTTCAAAACTGGAAACCACGTGCACAATCAGTTTGGAAAAGGTGGGCGAAGGATTCAGCATTACCAAAAGCCATCTTGACCTGGTCGCGCAGATTCCGGGCGCCGACAAAGCCAAGTTTGAGGCAGCGGTAAAAGGAGCAGAAACGGGTTGCCCGGTTTCCAAGCTGTTCAAAGCGGAAATCTCCGTCAACGCGAAACTGACCTCTTGACGCGCGCTCTGAACGCCAAGGTATAACAAAGCGAGTACAATGCTTCGGATGATTCCCAATGCGGGTGTATTCATTGCAGGTATCGTGGTTTTTGTGGTGGTTGCCTGGGACGCGTTTGAGGCAATCATCCTGCCGCGACGCGTGACCAGAAAATTCCGCCTCACGCGGTTTTATTACAAGTTAACCTGGACAACGTGGAGGGCGACCGCAAAGTTGTTTTCCTCCCGAAAACAAAAAGAGACATTCCTGGGTTATTACGGGCCGATCTCGTTGCTGTTCCTGATCGGTGTGTGGGCCGTCGGCTTGGTGATCAGTTTCGGGATGATGCAATATGGTGCGGGTTCCGCAATCAATCTGACAGCGGGAACGCAGCCCAGTTTTCTGACCGATTTGTATCTGAGCGGGACAACCTTCTTCACACTTGGACTGGGTGACGTCGTTCCCCGCTCACCTCTGGCGCGTTTTCTCGTCGTAGCCGAAAGTGGATTTGGATTTGGCTTTCTCGCCGCCATCATCGGTTACCTTCCCTTCATCTACGGTGCGTTTGCCGCTCGCGAAACCAACATCACTTTGTTAGATGCCCGCGCAGGCACACCGCCTACGGCGGGCGAGTTATTGCGGCGGCACAGTTTTCATGAAGGCAAAGAAGCCCTGAGGACGCTTCTGGAGAAGTGGGAAATCTGGAGCGCTCAGCTCCTAGAGAGCCATCTTTCCTATCCGGTGCTGGCCTATTTCCGCTCGCAACATGACAATCAATCCTGGGTCGCTTCGTTGACCGCGATTTTGGACACTTGCGCACTCACTATTGCCGGAATTGAAGGTGCGTGCGCAAAACAGGCTGAATTAACGTTTGCCATTTCACGGCACGCCGTGGTCGATTTGGCCCAAGTGTTTTCTGCGTCGCCTCACGGGTTGCCCCACGATCGCCTGCCTCCTGAAGACCTGCTTCATTTACGCGATACGCTGGCGAAACATGGGATGAATTTGTTGCGTACGGTGGAAGCGGATAAAAAGCTGACCGAGATGCGTTTGATGTACGAACCTTACGTTTATTCACTAGCGACTCATTTGGATCAGACGTTGCCCCCCTGGATTCCTACGGTAGGGGGAAAAGACAATTGGCAGACGACGGCTTGGGGACAGTCCACGGGTCTCCTGGAACGAGAAGTCGCGCTGGTGCATGACGACCACTTCTAAGCAGTTCTACTATGTTCCGTAAGTCTGGTCCGCATCGCTCGAGGAGAAACTCCATGAAAGCAATTCAAGTCCAGCAGTTTGGTGGCCCGGAAGTTCTTACACTCCGCGAAATTCCAACCCCCCGGCCGATCGCTGGGCAGGTGTTAGTCCGGGTGCACGCAGCGGGCGTAAATCCATACGACACCTATATGCGTGCTGGTAGTTACGCGATCAAGCCGTCGCTGCCTTACACCCCGGGCTCGGACGCTGCGGGAACGGTGGAAGCCGTTGGTGAAGGCGTGAAAAAAGTAAAGGTGGGTGATCGCGTGTACACGGCGAAGACCGAGAGCGGCGCATACGCCGAATACGCCCTCACGCTCGAATCGCAAGTGAATCTCTTGCCGGACAACATTTCGTTCTCGCAGGGTGCGGGGCTGTGGGTTCCCTACGGCACGGCGTTCACCGCTTTGCATCATCACGCCCAAGCGCGTGCCGGAGAAACCGTGCTGATTCATGGAGCGAGCGGCGGCGTCGGACTGGCAGGGGCACAATTGGCTCGTGCGATGGGATTGATGGTAATCGGAACGGCGGGCACAGAGCGCGGATTGCAATTGGTCAAAAAGGAAGGCGCGCATATCGCGATCGATCACAGCAAACCGGATTCCGCCGAGCGAATCCTCAAAGCAACCGACGGCCGCGGCGTGGACATCGTGCTGGAGATGCTGGCAAACGTAAATCTTGCGACCGATCTTCGCTTACTGGCCAAGCTTGGACGAGTGGTCGTGATCGGCAATCGCGGAGAAATCACAATTAATCCGCGTGAATTGATGGCTCGCTGTGCGTCGGTTCGTGGATTTACGTTGTGGGCGGCTACAGAAGCAGAAACGGCAGAGATTCATGCCGGAATTGCCGCAGGCCTGGAAAATGGCACCCTGCGTCCCATCGTTGGGAAGGAACTTCCGCTAAAAGACGCGGCCCAAGCGCATCATGATATTCTTGCGCCGGGCGCGTTCGGCAAAATCGTTCTCATTCCTTAAAATTTGGAAATGAATATGCGGCAGGGGCTCAGCTCCAGCCGAGAGTACGCAGCAAAACTCCGGCTATGGCGCCACCCAAAACCAGCCACGCTGAATTCAGTTTGTAGCGGAAGAGCAGCAACGCACCGATTAAGGCCAGCACTACTGACGGAAGGCTAACGAGTGTCGACCTTGCGAACTGAAATCCTACGAAGGCCATCAGTGCCACTGCTGCTGCGTTTACCCCGTCAAGAAACGCGCCCGCAAACGGTGAGTTTCGCAGCCTCGGTAGAATATGCGCCGTTATCCCAACGTAGAGGAACGCGGGCAGAAACATCCCGATGGTACCAAGCAACGCTCCCCGCCAACCTCCCAAAATATATCCGATGAATGTAGCCACGGTGAAAAAAGGGCCGGGCGTTGCCTGGCTCACGGCGATGGCGTCCAGCAACTGCCCGTCGCTCAGCCAATGCCGGTTGACCACTAAATCAGCGCGCAAGACGGCCAACAGCACATAGCCGCTTCCAAAAAGCACCGCTCCCACCTTCAGAAAATAGAGAAAAATTGATCCGAGACTGGCAACCGCTGCCACACCGGCGACTCCCAAACCGCCGAATTTTGCAACTAGCAACTTTTGGCGCGCCAAGTTCGTCCCTTGCATGAACAGCATCCAAATCACTCCCGCGCCAAGCAGCAACACCAGCACGGGATATCCCAGGGCAGCGAACGCCACAACGACAACAGCGAGGATCGCCAACGAGACTCTCTTGAGCGCCGTTCGCGCGAGATTCCACATGGGCTGCGCGATCAGCGCAATCACCATTGGCTTGATGCCAAACAATAAGCCTTCTACTTGAGACACAGAGCCGAACTTCACATAAGCCCATGCAAGCAGCACTACGAGAAGCGCCGCGGGCAGAATAAAACACGCTCCCGCCACCAGCAGTCCAGGAATTCCTCCACGCAGTTCCCCCAGGTACATCGTCATTTCCGTCGAGCTCGGCCCGGGAAGCAGGCTGGCTGCTCCCATCAAATCGATGAACCGCTCCCGCGTAAGCCACCTGTTGCGCTGAACAAAGCGCTCTTCCATCATCGGGAAATGCGCCGCCGGCCCGCCAAAGGCCACAAATCCCAGTCGCAAAAATTCTTTGGCGATTTCCACCAGGGTTGCCGAACCTTCCCGTACATTTGACTGGTTTTCCACTCTTATGCCAGCCAAGATTATGCCCCAGAATGACCTTTGACTTTTTAATTCGTACAGATAGTAGACTGTAGCCGACGGGTGTCCAGATGAATTCGGAGCTGCATTCACAAAAAATCGTGAAGAAGGGGTCGACCGGCAAGGGCTTCTTTTGGGGCGCCCTGCTTGTACTGATTATCCTGGGTATTATCGTTTGGCTCGCGTCTGGTATGGGACTTCTGCAGCTCGGCGGCAGTTTCCGCAATAGCCACACGCTCCTGCGGATAGATCAACCGACCGTTGTCCGCCAGATCGCCCAGTTACAGAGACTTGAAACGGTAAAGTTCACAATGGACAAGATTATTTCCGGGGAGCACGACAGCCCGTATCTCCCTAAATTCCTCATCGGCGATCGGCTGCTCTTGATTGTGCATGGCGAGGTAATCGCGGGCGTGGACCTTGCCTCGATCCCCCCAGGAGACGTTTCCGTGCAGGGCCAAACGGTCACCGTGCGCATTCCCAAAGCGCAAATTTTAGTGACGCGATTAGACAATGAGAAAACAAAGGTGTATTCGCGTGACACGGGACTGTTTTCTTCCCCCGATCCAAATCTGGAAAGCGAAGTCCGCCAGGAAGCGGAGCGCCAGCTACAGCAGTCCGCGCTCGATGGCGGCATCCTGAAGTCAGCTGACGACAACGCGCGCACGACTGTAGCTAGCTTACTAAGGGGCCTGGGCTTCACCGAAGTGCAGTTTCAATAGCACTACCTAGCTCTCGACAGAGAGCGCTTCTTGGACCGCAGAAAAACGTCGCCCACAGCTGTCTGCGGATCTGGAACTGCATTTTTCGCGTGGTGCAGGAATGCCTGTCAAACACACATTGTCATTTAGGCAGTAGTTCGGTAATTGTCCGGCTGGCCTGCGCGGATTCGATCGCGCTGGTTGAAATTGAGGACAATCGCGCCCGCATTCCCAGTGAAAAATTGAAGGAATTCGAGTCCACGGGCCTTTCGGGTGTCGGGCTGCGGGACATGCACGAGCGGCTGCGCCAGTTGGGCGGCTCTCTGGAAGTCATTTTCCACACCGAAGGGCATGACCGTACAAGGCATAGTACCCCTCCAGCCGGTGCTGAAAATAAATCTTTCTCTGCGCGCTTGACTTTCTCCCTAGTGGCAATCTCTGCGATTACCTTACGGTTTCTATGCAGTTGACATCCTCCTCGACCTAAAGGACCTAAAGGTGCGAGGATTCCTACGGAGTCGGATTTTAGTCCGGTCTGCTTCGGTGGGTTCCTCCCAGAGCCGCCTTTCCGCAGCGGAGCGAAACGAAGAGGCTTAACTTTTGGCGAGTCCCGCCATAGGTCTTTTGGACAAGGAGGGTAGGAATCCCAAAGAAAGAAGAATCAAGAGCGACCTTCATCCCCGCCCTGAACGGCGCGGCTTTAGGGTCGCGAGCGGTAAAATGGAAGGGGTCGGTGACAACAGTCTGGCGTCCCTACCAGAGCCAACTTGATAAACGATGTGGCTCGAAATTTGAGATAGTACAAGTAGCCCATTTACTGGGATTCTGTTTACAACGCCAGGTTACGACAGAAAAGTCAAACGGAGATCGTTTCGTCTTGCTCACTTTCACTTCGATATTTCTATTGATGCAACCTGGCGCGGCTAGCCACTACTGGCACAAGCTGACCGACAAGACGTTCAGCGGCGTTTACCATGCAAACGCCTTTGACCTGGCCATGATGATTCCCTATTTCATCGTACTGTTCGTTTTGGCCACCTACGGACTGCATCGTTACGTTCTCTTGTACGATTATTTCGCTTATCGCAAAAATATTCCTGCCCCGCCGCCACCGGTCACCGATTGGCCCAGCGTTACCGTGCAGCTTCCTATTTTTAACGAACGGTACGTCATTGAGCGCCTTGTGGACGCCGTCTCGCAATTCGATTATCCCCGGGCATTGCTGGATATTCAGGTACTCGACGATTCCACCGACGAGACTCGGGAAGTCGCGCGGGCTTGCGTGGAACGGCATGCCGCTGCTGGACTGCCTATCTCCTATATTCATCGAAGCAATCGCGGAGGCTACAAGGCAGGGGCTCTCGAAAATGGTTTAAAGACGGCCGAGGGCGAGTTCGTGTGCATTTTCGACGCGGACTTCATCCCCACCCCCGACTTTTTGCACCGCACCATCCCCTATTTTGTGAATCCCGCGGGGGGTCAACAAATTGGAATGGTTCAGACGCGCTGGACCTATCTGAACAGCGAGTATTCGCTGCTCACGAAAGTGGAGACAATCCTTCTTGACGGACATTTTGTGATTGAACATGGCGGCCGCTCGCGTCGCGGCACTTTTTTTAATTTCAATGGCACGGCGGGAGTTTGGCGCAGGGCCGCGATCGATTCCGCTGGCGGCTGGGAGCACGATACCCTCACGGAAGACACGGATTTATCCTACCGAGCACAGCTGAAGGGGTGGAAATTTCTTTATCTCCCCGAAATCGAATGCGCTTCGGAATTGCCCGTCGACATGAATGGCTTTAAATCGCAGCAAGCGCGGTGGGCCAAGGGCCTGATGCAAACGGCAAAAAAAATCCTGCCGCAGGTTTTTCGCTCTTCTGTCCCGTTCTACGTCAAAACGGAAGCGTTTTTTCATCTCACGGCTAATATTTCTTATCCGCTGATGGTGCTGCTCTCGACGATGCTCTTGCCCGCGATGATCGTTCGCTTCTATCAGGGCTGGTTCCAGATGCTGGTCATCGATCTGCCTTTGTTCCTCGCCTCCACCTGCTCGATTTCGAGTTTTTATGTCGCGGCGCAAAAAGAGCTGCACCCCAAGACTTGGAAGCGCACATTTCTGTACCTGCCATTCGTGATGGCGACCGGCATCGGACTGTCCGTGCGCAACGCCCAGGGAGTCCTTGAGGCGATTCTGGGCAAGAAATCAGAATTTGCGCGCACCGCGAAATTCAAGATCGAAGGCAAGTCCGGCTCATTTGCCAGCAAGCAGTACAAGAATAAATCCGGCTGGATGCCCTATTTTGAGATTGCTCTCGGCCTCTATTTTGCGCTCGCTGTGATCTACGCCATCTCTAACGAAAATTACGCTACGGTCCCCTTCCTGTTACTTTTTGTTTGGGGCTATTTGTATACGGGTTTTATGTCGCTCAGCCAATCCTGGTTCGCGCAGTTGCGTTTCGGGGTGAATGCACCGGAAATGCGCCCAGCATCCACAGGGGCTCCCGGTTTCTAGCCTATTCTGTTAGTTTCCCATCAGCACCTTAACTTTCGTTAAATCCGCTTGCCAAGCCGACCGCCGCGGCGCAATCTCAATCCATGAACAGCTGGGCGCGCGGATTAGCACGGCAAATCACTGTTGCAGAGTTGGCCAACACTCTGACACACGGCCTAGGTCTGGTTTGCAGCTTGCTGGCACTCGCGATCTTGACGGTTCTGGCGCTGCTCGACGGCGGCCGCTGGCAAATCATCAGTTGCGCCATCTACGGAATTTCACTTGTCAGTCTTTATGCTGCTTCCACTCTTTATCACGGCACCTCCTCGCCTCGCACCAAACATGCCCTGATGATTTTTGATCATTGTGCGATTTACGCCCTGATCGCCGGGACCTATACGCCTTTCCTGCTGGTCAACCTGAGAGGCAGTTGGGGCTGGTCGATGTTCGGTGTGATTTGGACGCTCGCCGTCGGTGGCATATTGTTCAAGCTCTGGTTTGCGGACCGCTTCCCGATTTTCTCCACTTCTCTTTATTTAGCGATGGGTTGGCTCGGCATGATCGGCGCTCGGCAAATTTATTTGCATGTTCCTCCGGTGGGCCTATTTTGGCTTTGCCTGGGCGGTTTGATGTATTCCATTGGCGTAATTTTCTTTGCATGCAAACGCATCCCTTATCAGCACCTCATCTGGCATTTGATGGTCATGGCCGGCAGCACCTGCCATTTCATCGCTATCCTCTACGCGGTCTTCCTTCGCGCCTGACCTTTGGATTCCCGCATTTCTCCTTCAATTGGGCTCGAAGTCGCATACCGGTTGCTTCTTCGCTACAATTAAGTTTTGTCCTTTTGCCCTAAAGGACCGAGGTGATAATGAGTGGTCTGCTCCGTCAAACTGCGCCCGCAATCGTTAACCATAAATTCAAATCGACCTGGACCCAATTTACGACGGCGCTGGTGTTCTCTGTCTCGGTTCTGGCGATTGCCGCTTCCGCGCAGCAGCGGCGGGAACGCGAGCCAAATTCTGTCTATGCCGAACGGCGGCAAAAGCTTGCCTCAAACATCGACGCGCCAATCGTTCTGCTGGGCTACACCGGCAAGGAAGAAGAAGCGCAGACCTACATTTTCACGCAGGATGAAGACTTTTATTACCTGACCGGACAAAACGAAGAACAAGCCGCGCTCGTTCTGCTGCCACCAGGCGGCAGCAGTGCAAAGAAAGATGATTGGGCCGGCCCTCGCGAGATTCTGTTCCTGCCCGCCAAGGACGTGAAGAAGGAAGTTTGGAACGGGGTGCGCATGTCACCTAGTGATCCGGGAATTGAAGCGCGTACCGGATTCGCTCTGGTGAAGCCCTATTCGGAACTCCGCGCCACAGTAGAAAGCCTTCTAAAATCCTACAAATCGGTTTACACCATTCTTCCCTATGAGCATGAACTGGGCGGCTATCCACACGAGAAGGAAACCGTGGAATGGCTGAAACTGGCCGCGCCGCAAGCTGAAATTAAGGATATTCGCAAACAGATTTGGGCATTGCGGCTGATCAAGTCACCCACCGAAATCGGCTTTTTGCGCCAGGCGGTCGATCTTTCCGTCGATGCCCAACTGGAAGCAATGAAGATGATGCGCCCGGGTCTTTACGAGTATCAGATCGCGGCAAAAATGGTATATACGCACGCGATGGGCGGCTCGGAAGCCGAAGCCTATGCACCAATCGTTGGCGCAGGTCCGAACTCCACTGCCCTTCATTACGACAAGCTTTCTCGCAAGATCCAGGATGGCGATATCGTGGTGATCGACGTTGGCGCGCAATATTCCGGCTACGCGGCAGATGTCACGCGCACCATTCCCGCGAATGGCAAATTCACCGAGCGTCAGCGCGAAATTTATGAGGTTGTTTTAGGCGCGCAAAATGCCGCGCTCGCTGCCATGCGTCCGGGCGTCACCCTGGGTTGCCGCGGCAACAAAGACAAGAAAGATACGCTGCAGTCCATCGCCTACAACTACATCAACACCCATGGGAAAGACATGCACGGCAAGCCGCTCGGGCAATATTTCATTCACGGATTGGGCCACAATCTCGGCCTCAACGTGCACGACGCAACCCCTGACTCTTGCATCCCGCTCGCGCCCGGCATGGTGGTCACCGTTGAACCCGGGGTTTACATCCCGGAGGAAAATCTCGGCGTACGCATCGAAGACGATGTACTCATCACCGAAACCGGCATCGAACTCCTAAGTCAGAAGCTCCCCCGCACCGTCGACGAAATCGAGAAGATCATGGCCGAGGGAGCCAAGCAGCGAGCCGCTGAATCTGCCCGGCCTTAGTCGACCCATGCGTACCGCGGGGCCGCAATTGACCTCCCCAGACACCCCCCGCTATACTGGTTTTTCGCGTTGGGCCTGCCTTTTACCCTCGCGCCTCGTGTCATTCCATGCGCCGCTCCCTTCGGGCTGCCGTCTGGAATTTCCGAAACTTCATCAATTCCACAGGGAGTCTACGGCCGTTGTCTGGCCTCGTAAACGTATGAGCACCGTAAAAGCCACTCAACTCCGCCCTGGCATGGTCATCCAGCATGAGGGCCAGCTTTACACCGTTTTCAGCACCGACCACCGCACCCCGGGCAACAAGCGGGGCTCGATGCAAACGCGCCTGAAAAACCTGCGCACCGGCGTGATGATCGATTACCGCTTCCGCGCAGAAGAATTTGTGGACCGCGCCATCCTCGATGAGATTGAATTTGAGTACCTGTATCAGGAAGGCGACGATTTCCACTTCATGAACACGGAAACTTACGAGCAGATGCAGATGACCAAGGATGAGCTTGGGGAAACTGTGCTCTATCTAATCCCCAACACCATTGTGAAAATTGAATTTTTTGAGGAGAAGGCCATCGGCGTGGACCTGCCGGACACCATGGACATGAAAGTCATTCAGACCGAACCCACGCTGCAAAAAGCCACGGCCAGCGCGGTCATGAAGCCTGCTACGATGGAAACAGGCTTAGTCGTAAACGTGCCGCCCTTCGTCAATGAAGGTGATAGAATCCGCGTGGATACTTCTGAAGCTCGATACGTACAGCGCGTCGAGTAGTTTTGAATGAAGCAAGTTCCGCCTCCGCAGCTGAGCGCACCTCAGTGTCGCTCAGAAGAGGCAAGAACAAAAGAGTTCCCGTTCGCCCGGGAACTCTTTTGCGTTGTCTGCGCTCGACGCCTGCCCTACGCTCTATTCGCCGCGCCGCGTTCCCCCGCAGGATGGGCTCCAAACACGCGCGCAAAAATCTTGTCGACATTGCGCAATTGGCGCTTCAGATCAAAAGTATGTTCCAGGTCAGCCCGGGTCATGAATTTCGTGATGCGCGGGTCCTTGCCAACCCGTTCGCGAAAGCTGGTTTCCGATTCCCACGCCGCCATCGCATTTTCCTGTACCGACTGATACGCTTCGTCACGAGGCATTCCCTTTTCGATTAGGTCTTGCAATAACTGACCGGAAAAAACCAATCCCTGCGTGCTATCTAGATTGCGCATCATGCGCTCCGGGAAGACCCGCATGTCGCCGACGATGTGGATCATTTTGCCCAACATGTAATCGACGAGGACCGTCGAGTCCGGCAAAATCACCCGCTCCACACTGCTGTGCGAAATATCACGTTCATGCCACAACGCAATATTCTCGTAGGAAGCCAGCATGTTGGTGCGCACTAGTCGCGCCAGCCCGTCGATCTGCTCGCACGTCACTGGATTGCGCTTGTGGGGCATCGCAGAGCTGCCGCGCTGCTCGCTTGCAAAATGCTCTTCGGCTTCGCGCACCTCGGTGCGCTGCAAATGCCGAATCTCCAGCGCGATTTTCTCCAATGTCGCGGCGATCAGCGCCAACACGCTCATGTAGTGCGCGTGGCGGTCTCGCTGAATCACCTGCGACGCCACCGGAGTAACCTTCAGCCCCAGCCTCGTGCAAATTTTTTCCTCAATTTCCGTCCCTAGATGCGAAGCATTGCCAACGGCGCCGGAAATCTTCCCGTACTGCATTCCCGCCGCCGCGTCGCGGAACCGGGCGATATTCCGTTGATTCTCCGCGAACCAGTTGGCGATCTTCAGACCAAAAGTAATTGGTTCGGCATGAATCCCGTGCGTACGACCAACCTGCGGTGTGTGTTGAAACTCGTGTGCGCGCAAATCCAGCACTTCGCCAAACAAAACCAGGTCCTTCTCAATGATGTACGAAGCATCACGCACCAGCAACGCCTGGGAAGTATCCACAACATCGTTCGAGGTCAGCCCGTAATGCAGCCATCGCGCAATGTTGGGATCACCAATGGATTCTCCGACCGCCATCGTAAAGGCAATTACGTCATGCTTCACCTTGGCTTCGAGTTGATTGATCCGCGCAACATCCACCTTGGCCCTTGTGCAGAGCGCTCGAGCCGCCTCCGCCGGCACTTGCCCAGCTTCGGCAAGCGTTTCCGCCGCGGCCAACTCCACATCAAGCCATCGCCGGTAACGGTTTTCGTCGCTCCAGACCTGGCCCATCTCTACTCGCGTGTAGCGTGGAATCACTTAGGTTTCTCCATGAGCCATACCCCTAAATAATACGGCATTTGGAGCCGCCGGAGCGACCCTGCCAGACAGAAAGCTTCAAATGCCATCACCATGGCAATGGAGACTGACCCCGATACGGAGGTAAAAAAGAAAGCAGTCTTCGCCTTGAGCCAGATGCCTCGGGATGAGGGAGTGCTCAAACTCATCCAGGTCGCGGAAACAAACCGCAATCCCGTTGTAAGAAAAGCAGCTATGTTCTGGCTTGGCCAGTCTAACGATCCGCAAGCTCTCGCATTCTTCGAGAAAATTCTGAACCAGTAGGGCCAACTCCGGAAGCTAATAGCTCCCGGAGTTTTTGATTGTCGGGGTCAGGTTTAGACTAGAACTCGTACCGCAGAGCGATCTGCATGATGCGCGGATTGGTCAGCGTACCGCTGAAATTGCCGAATGTTCCCGAGTTCCCGTTTTCCAGGCCGCCACCGGTGGAAGCCGACGCGGACTGTACGTTGAAGCGGACCGAGTTCGTAATGTTGAACACTTCCCAGCGGAACTGCAGACTCTGCTTTTCGCTCCATGGCATCAACCAGCGCTTCGTAACGCCCATGTCTATCCCGAAATAGCCGGGACCGCGGATTTGGTTGCGTGCCCCAGTTCCCCCCGGCAACGCGTAACCAAAATCCAAATAGGCGTTATTGCCGAGAGTGAACAGGTTGGGGTAGGAGTTGGTCCCGTTTAGGCCACCCGATCCAGTGTAATTCGTTCCGGTCGTCACATTCTGTAACTTAACCGCATTCCCCTCCAACTGGTAGTTGGTCGGATATTGTCCGCCGTTGTCGACGTTCACCGAGAAGCCGCTCGTCCAGCGGAACAGTCCGGAGAGTTGCCATCCGCCGATCAATGCATTCACTAATTTATTCGTGTCATGACCAAACGCCTGGCCTCTTCCGAAAGGCATTTGCCAAATGAAGTTAGCGTTCATTTGATGCCGCAAGTCGAAGTCCGAGGCTCCTCGATTCGAAGCGGGGTTCCAAGCATTGATGATCTGTCCACCCAAACCTCCCCAGGTTCCAACGCGCTCCGCATCGGAAGCGATGTCGATGGATTTTCCGTAAGTGTAATTGTAGTCAAACTGCACGCCGTGGGTCATTTTATGCTGGATAGTCACTTCCAACGCGTTGTAATTTGCGTTCGTAAGGGTCCGCAACGCATAGAGCGAGGAATACTGCGGACTGTAGAAAACGTTGGGCCCTGTGTAGCTCCCCGTATGGTAGTAGTAGAGTTGGCTGGGATTATTTGCGTCTGGCACACCGCCAGTATCCATTTCATAAATCGAAAGAGATTCGTTCAGTGCATTGGCGCAAAGCAAGTCGAAGGCCAGAACTGTGGGATTGGTGGTGGAGTTCAGCCCATTTCCCGCGCAGGTACCATACGGGCTGTTTGCGCCAATTTGGTAAGCTCCCCCCGATACCAGCGGCTGCGTGATGTCCGACCAAAACTGCTGCACGTTTGCTGGTACCGAACTGGGATTGAACGAATTCGTCGGCGTCCCATTTCCAGCGTTCAGTTGTTGCCGGTAGATCTTTGCCAGAGCGGTTGCGGCCGTAAAGTAGTCGATCCCGGCTTTCTTATCATAAGGGTCAAGAGGCATCGCCAAGTCGTCTTGCGCCAGCAGCCGGTGCCCAAGTCTTCCGACGTAAGCAACCTGAATCGTAAACCCGCTTGGCAATTGCCGCTGTACGGAGAGGTCCAACGTATAGGAGTACGGCGTTTTAATGCTGCTATCCAGGCCCCAGGCAATTGCTTCACTGCCAAGTGCAGGATTGCCCGGATAGGGGGCGGGCGGCGGCGGCGGACCAGGGACGAAAATGGCAGTGCCACAATTGTCCAACTGGGGAATCGCATTTAGGCTCGTGACTCGAGGCGAGCACGCCACCGTTTCTGAAGCAGCCGCATTCGGAACTGTCGTACTCAATCCAAACGCACCGTTCTGGTCAAACGTATCGAGCAGTCCTTCTCCGATGCGGTCGTACACGATACCGAAACCCGCACGTATGCTGCTCCTCCCGGCCCCGCCGAAGACGCTCCCCAACAGTCCATTCTCGAACGCTGGAGACCACGCCAAAGCAACACGGGGTCCCAAATTCTTATAGTCCCAGTTGTAATATCCTGGCGTTCCTCCATTCGCTGGTCCAGCCCAGTTGAAAACCACGGGAGGCACATTAATCGACGGAGTGCCGTTACTGTTGCCCGCAGCGCGCTGGCCAAACCAGGTATTCAAACTTTCTGTGGGCACCACCTCTAAGCCATTGGTTTCCCAGGGTGGGGAGAACAACGAATAGCGCAAGCCTAGCGTAAGGGTCAGACTTGGTTTTACCTTCCAAGTGTCTTGAATATAGGTTTCATAGCCGTCTTCCGCGTAGTGTCGAACAAGGGGGGTTCCCTGCGGAAGTAGGCTGCCATCTCGCGCAATATTGTATTGTGCGTTCACTTCTACATCCATGCCAAGGAGCGCCGTGACTGCATTGTCATAGTTCGTTCCAAACCCATTAAAGTCCACGGCGGGAAGGCCATTATTTGCCGGATTCAGTGGCGACGACGCACGGCCCGCTAATCCAGAAGTATCCAACCACTGGGCGTTCATGTACCCACTGCTCCAGGCGCTCGTCGAGCTCGTGGTTGGGTTACGAATCAGGGAAATCTGAAATCCCATCTGGATCGTATGCTTTCCCTTGGTCCAGTTTAAATCGTCCCAGAAACTGTTGATCGGTCGCTGGAATTGGCTGGAGTAGTAATACCCTTGATCGATGCCGCGAATCCCATTCCACGCCTGGTTTGTGTTGCCGGCGGTCCCTAGACTCTCCCGAACGTAGCCGTACCGGAAGTTGTTAATCAGAGTGTTGGTAATGACTGCGGAATAGTTGGCGATCAGCCCTTTGTTAAAATTGATCAGGTTTGTTTCTGGAACACCGCCCTGTATATATCCCGCAGGCAGAAATTCCGCGTTTGCCTGATCCTGATTGGCCAATGCCCCTGTCAATGAAACCCGCTGTTTGCCATCCTGCGTGATGTTGTAATCGATCTTCGCAATGTACCAGTTTTTTGTACTATTCGTCGGCGACGCAAAGCGGTATCCCGCGGTGTTTAGTCCATCCCCTTGGCTGAAGTCATTCGGCACAGGGTACCGATTGAAGTAGGCCAGCATTGCCGCATTTGGTCCGGGCGTGTAGTTGGTAATGAGACCCGGCTGCGTGGCGGCCGCGTTTGCGTCCATCGCGGTAAGTTGCGCGGGTGACACGGCATAATAGCCGGCACCTGGAGAATAGGTGGCGCCGCTGTACCCTGTCGCTGTATTGCCTGGACAATAGGCACTCGCATCGCAGGCATATTGCACCACGCCATCTCGCAGCGCTGCCGTCGGCACAATTCGCTCCGAACTCACCTGCTCGACGTCCCGATACGCCTCATAGTTCAAAAAGAAAAACAGCCGGTCCTTCTTGATGGGACCACCGACAGAACCTCCAAAAATATTCCGGTTTAGAAATTGCGGCTTGTTAGGATCTCCATTGTTCAACTGAGAGTATTTCAGGAAGTAGTCGTTGGCACTGAAGTAGGAATTCCGGTTATATTCGTAGGCGGAGCCGTGAAAGTTGTTTGTTCCGCTCTTGGTGACCAGAGCCACTTGGGCTCCACCAGCGCTTCCTTCATCCGCGTCCGAATTGCTGGTGGTCACGCGGAATTCTTCCACCGAGTCCAACGTTACCGGCAGCACCGACTGAAACGCGTATCCACCCTTCGGGTTGACCGGTATTCCGTCGAGCGTGACGTTGCTCTGGTCGCTTCGCGCACCGTTCACGGCGCCGCTTCTTGTATCGGTATTCTGGTCAATGTTCGGATTATTACCCGTATACACAACACCCGCCTGCAACGAGAGGAGGTCACCAACATTCCGGCTTTCCAGCGGCAGTTCCTTAACCTGGTTTTCGCCAAACGCCACGCCCAGAGATGCATCCGTCGTATTGAGCGTTACCGATTGCGCGGATACTTCCACGGTTTCATTTGTTGAACCAACCTGCAGAGTAACGTTTACAGTCGAGGGCGTATTCACCAGCAGTTCAACGTTCATCTGGTCGTACTTGTGAAATCCAGCCGCTTCCACGGTGAGCTCGTAGGCGCCGGGCTTCAACGAGTGAAATTCGTACGCGCCGGTATCATTCGAAACCGTACCGCGCTCTACACCCAATTCTTTGCTGTGCAGGTTGACTATCGCGCCGACGATCGCTCCACCAGACTTATCGACTACGGTTCCGCGAAGTGATGTCGTGCCCGTTTGTGCGAAGGAATAAGTCGAGAATAGGAGAACGGCCAGAAATAGAAAATGAAGCCTGGATAAAATGACTCTCATACAGTGGTCCTTTCGAACACCCGTGAAATTTGCAGTTTGGATTCAGATAGCGAATTGCATGGACCGTCAGATGCAGATGTGACGTCCTGACCAACCGCTCCCTGCCTGGACTTCCCCCAAACGGCAGTCTGCACCAATTGCTTTGGTTTTTACGGCATTGCACGAATAAAGTCAAGAAAATGGAATCTGTTGTTTCCATAACAATTTTTAATCTGTAGAAAAAAAATGGATGCGTCAATTACCCACAGTGGCATACCGAAAATCGTAGCTGGGTTGCGAATGCTGTGAGAAATGGGACAACAGCTACTGGCCGAATCCGTCAATCAACGGAGTAAATCTTCCAACTGAATGCGCGATCCCGTTTTTTCATCGCGGTATTTCACGACGACCGCAGTTTGCAGCGACAGTCCCCACTTTACGCCGGCGGGATGAGTTATCGCGCGCGACCCCGGAACAACCACAGCCCCCTCCGGGATTATCAGCGGCAACTCTTCCGACGCCGAATAAACAACATCGCGTAGCAGATCATAAACGGGGATCGACCGGTTCAGAATCGTTCCCGTGCCAAGCACCGCGCGCTTCTTGATAATCGTTCCTTCGTACACTCCGGAATTGCCGCCAATCAACACATCATCTTCAATGATTACCGGGAGCGCGCCGATTGGTTCGATGACACCACCAATTTGCGCGGCCGCAGAAACATGACAGTTGCGCCCTATCTGCGCGCAAGAGCCGACTAGGGCATGCGAGTCGATCATAGTATTTTCTCCGACATATGCCCCCACGTTTACAAACATCGGCGGCATACAAATGACCCCCCGCGCAATATGCGCTCCATCCCGAATGCTCGAACCTCCCGGCACAATCCTGATACCGTTTTCGAGAGAAATTGCCTGAACTGGATAGGCAGCCTTATCGAAAAATGGTTGACGCCGGGCATCGATGGACATGTCCACAATTCCACCCATGCGAAAGCCCAACAGGATTCCCTTCTTCACCCACGCATTCACGCACCAACCCGTCGGCGAAGACGGATCCGGCTCCGCCGCCCTAATTTCTCCGCGATTCAAACCGGCTTTGAGCTCGGCAAATAGAGCCAGATGAGCGCTTGAATACGAACTTGGCGGCGCATCAAATAACGCTTCAATTTGAGATCGCAGCATGGGCACGCTCGACCAGATTGACCGACTCCAGCACCCCGCGAATCCGCATTCGGTTCTCTTCCTTTGGCGCAACGAGCGGCAGCCGCCACACCGGGGAAAGCAATCCCATTTCCGCCATCGCCGCTTTCACCGGAATCGGATTCGATTCCACAAAATTAATCTCCATCAATTGGTGAAATCTGCGATGGATCTCCCGCGCCCCAGCGAAATTGCCGCCGATCGCCAAACGAACCAGCTGCGCCATCTCCCCTGGAATTTCGTTCGACACGACCGAGATCACCCCCCGCCCGCCAAGTGCGATCAGCGGGAGCGCAATCGCATCATCTCCAGAAAGCACGATGAACTCTTCTGGCACAGTATTCAGAATCGTCGCCATCTGCCCAATATTCCCAGACGCTTCTTTAATCCCGATGATGTTACGTATTGCCGATAATCGTCGCACCGTCGAGGGCTCGATGTTCACGCCAGTTCTTCCCTGCACGCTATAGAGAATCATGGGCGCTTGTAGCGCATTGGCGATGGCCTTGAAATGCTGGAACAATCCCTCCTGCGTGGGCTTGTTGTAATAAGGAGTGACCGAAAGAATTCCATTCGCGCCCAAGTGAACGAGTTCGCGCGCGAGGCTCGTCACTTCCGCGGTGTTGTAACCTCCGGCTCCCGCTAGCACTGGAACCTTCCCCTTCGCCACATCCAGCGTGATTTCGACTACGCGCAGATGTTCTTCGCGCGTTAGCGTTGGACTTTCTCCGGTGGTTCCGCAAGGAACCAGAAAGTCGATGCCCGCCTCGATCTGCCGCTTCAGCAACATTCGCAGCGCGGATTCATCGAGCGAACCATCCGGACGAAAGGGAGTGACCAGCGCAGTGCCCGTTCCTGTAAACATTTTTTGCTCCTTTACCAATCACAGACCGCTACTGGCGCGGTAGTTCCGTGCCCGCTCTTCAAACGAATTTGCTAGCGATCGAATTCTCTTCCTCTCCCTTTGACACAAAACCCGCTAACTCACCAAAAATTTTCCGAAACTCGTGCACTCCATCTTTTCCGGCGATCCAGCGCGCCGCTTGCAATGCACCTCGAGCGAATCCTTCCCTATTTCGCGCGGTGTGCCGCATGGTAATGGTGTCTCGGGCGGAATCAAAACCAATTTCATGCGTCCCCGCATGAGCGCCCGCTCGATTGGAGCTAAGGCTCAGCTGACGACGGAATCCCACCGCGTGAATTTCTTCCGCAAGCTTCTTCAGGGTTCCCGAAGGCGCATCTTTTTTCGCCGAATGATGAATCTCCCAGCCCCAAGCTTCGTACTCCGGATGCTTCGAGATTACCGACGCCGCATACGCGACAATCTCCAGGAACAAATTCACGCCAACGGAAAAGTTGGCACCAAACACCAACCCCGTTTTTGCCGCTTGAAATTCGTCAAGAATTTCGGGGAGCTGTTCGTACCAACCGGTGGTTCCACAAACCGTGTTGACTCGAAGTTTCGCCAGCCGCCGAAGATTTTGGGGCGCAGCCGCCCCGTTTGTAAATTCAATCGCGACGGCTGCTCCACCGAGCGAAGCAATAGAAACGTTCGCCATTTCAGCTTTGGTCAGCCGCGCGCACACCGCGAATCCAAACTCCGGCGCCAGCTTCTCCACCATCCGCCCCATTTTTCCGTAGCCAACGATCGCAAGTGGAATGCTCATGACGCCGCCACCCCTGTCGCCAGTAGCTGCCGGACCATCCGCGCATAAATCTCCACGGCCTCGACCAATTGTTTTTTGGGAATATGCTCTTCCGCCGTGTGCGCCAGGTGAATGCTTCCCGGGCCAATCAAATATGGCTTGCCCCAGGTCCCGTTGAAAACCGGCACGTCGGTCGTAAACGCCACCACCCTGGTCGGGAAATCGGGCAACGCGCCAAGGTGCGCCGCAGGCGTAAACAGAACTTCACGCGCATTGATACTGTGCACCGAAGCAATCTTCTCTACTGCTGTTCGCAGCTGGGTGGGATCGCCAACTAGACGAAACATGATTTCCGCTCGTGCCGCATCCGCCACCACATTTGGCGCGCGTCCACCGACAATCGTCCCAACATTCAGTGTTGTCGAACCAAGAACCGGATCCGTTGGCATGGCCAGTTCCCGAACATCACGCAGCGCATCGAGTAGCGCGTGAATCGCTGAATGTCCCAACTCCGGATACGCCGAATGCGCCAGCTTCCCGTCGGCGGTAAGCTCGTAGCGAAGGGCACCCTTCGATCCAATCGCGAGATGGTTGTCCGTTGGCTCTCCGTTAATCAAAAATTGCGAGCCCCGCGGATTGAGCGCCGCCACCTTCGCACCGATGCTGCTGCGCTCCTCCCCCACCACAAATAGCAACCCAAAATTTCGAATTCCCCCCGTGAGCAGCGTTTCTCCCGCCGCAATCATCGCGGCGATAATTCCCTTCGCATCGCACGAACCACGGCCGAAAACGTGCTTCTCGTCCTCCCGCGAGGGAAAGAATGGTGGCACAGTATCCGTGTGCGTCGACAGCGTCACGATAGGATTCCCGAAGGTAACTAAAATATTGTCGCGGCGCGCGGCGGCATTCAGCCGTTCCACACGCCCACCAAATTTCCCGGCAATCGGCGTCAAGTAGGAAAACAAGTAATCGGCTACGGCCAGTTCACTTCCTGTGGTCGAATCGATATCTACGAGCGCACGAGTTAATTCAAACGGGTTCATAGTCTCTGCTTGGTTTTGTTTTGAGGAAGCGAAGCGAAAGGAGGGACTGCCGGCAATCAGGCAGCTACTGCCTCTCGATAGCGCTCCACCCGTCTTTTTGCCCGACGAATGGCAGTGGACAAGCCTTGGACTTGCCCCCCAACCGTTGGCGACTGAGCCGCCGCCACGATTTCGGCAACAAACAAACTACTGTTTCGGCCCTCCGGCCGGACCCCTTTCAGCAAACGCCCGATGCTGCTCGGACTACGCGTTTGCCTACTGATGGCCGCTGCACCTCTACCAAGTCTTTTCAACTTACGGGAAAACTCGAGTGGTGTCAATGAAGGTCTGCGGCAAACAATTCCTACAGCTGCAATGGTTTCAGCGGCACGGTCTGCGAAGCGATCATCAGTTCCCCGCGAAATGCCGATTCCGCCGGGCGCCGTTCGAGTGCTTCTTCCGCCGACAGTTTCACCAGATAGGGATTATTGTTTTCCTGCGAAACGTGGGCCAACACCAGGTAACGTGCGTAGGCGTCAAAACCATCGGGGTCCGACAAATACTCGCTGACCGCATGATTGGACAAATGCCCCGTCCGCGACAGCACGCGTTGTTTCACGATCCACGGGTAAGGACCGACTTTCAACATGTCCAGATCGTGATTCGATTCCAAGATCAGGCAGTCCGTCTCGCGCAGATGCACCTTTACCAGTTCCGGCATGTATCCAAGATCGGTGCACACCGCCACTTTTGTGCCGTCGTTGCGGAAGGTAAACCCGATCGGATCGACCGCATCATGCGGGATCGCGAACGCGTGCACATCAATGTCGCCGATCGAGAATCGCTGTCCCGCTTGAATCGATTCGACGCCAGAGAGACGCTTGCGAAAAGTTGCCGGCAAAATCCGTTCGAGACAGCCCATGGTGGCTTCCGTGACATACAGCGGCGCTTTCCAAAGACCCAGCACCTGCGGCAATCCATTGCAATGATCGGAGTGTTCGTGGGTGATGACGATCGCATCGAGACGATCGATATCTTTTTCAACCGCAGCCAATCGCGCAAGCGTTTCGCGCTTACCAAGACCGGCGTCGACGAGGATGCGGGTGCTTTCGCTTTCAAGAAGCGTCAAATTCCCGGAACTGCCTGAAGCCAGAATGGATACTCGTAAGCCGATCGGAAATCCCCCGTGCCTCTTCTGTCCGCTTGCCCCGCACCGCAAAGGCCTAAAAAAACTTTCAAAATGATGGCAGAGCGCGCTAATCGCGTCAATCTGCAAGACAGAATCCTGAGGATAACTTGCCCCCAGAGGGATAAAATGCGGTCATGGACAAGCACGACGAACAACCGGAAATCCTCGAGCGCTACGCGGACCCTACGCTTGAAACTCTGGGCGAACTGCTCGACCAGCTCGCCGCTGACGGCGCCATGGATCTTGAAGAACTCGACGGTTTCTTCACCGCTCTCCACTGCGCCCCGCAATTGGTTCCTCGCGAGGAATATCTACCTGAGATTTTTGGTTCGGGCGACGCTCTCGACAATGACGAAATTTTTTCCGGCCCCGATTCCGCCAAACTCCTGTCGAGTCTCCTCGACAACTTTTGGACCTCCGTCCACGATGCCCTCAGCAGTGGCGAGCCTTTTGTTCCCCTGCTGCTTCAGGACGACGACGGAAAAGTCGATGGCACGAATTGGGCCAAGGGATTCATGCACGGCGTCGAAATGCGCCAGGATCTCTGGGAAGAGCTTTCTCGCGATGAATCTAGGTTCGCTTGGATTGCTCCGATCATTCCATCCGAATCCCGATTTGCGTCCGTTTAAGACACCGTTGACCGGCAAGGAGCGGGAAATACTGCTGAAAGAAGTTTCCCGGGGTGTTTCCGAAATGTATCACTATTTCGCCAGGCAACGCGCAGTCCACATCGCGACCGAATACCAACAGGCACTCGGAGCTTCCGACCGAGCGCAGTCAATCCGAAAGATCGGCCGCAACGCCCCCTGCTACTGTGGCTCAGGCCTCAAATACAAAAAGTGCTGCGGCGGGATCAAGGTAAACTGACCGCGTCCGGTTTTCATCCGGGGATTGATATAAATTCTAGAAATACTTTCCGGGATCCTAACAGGCCAACTGATCACGCGTGAGCGTGAACCCGTTCAAACTACCCAGAACCGTCACCGCAATCTGCTCTGGCTGGAAAAACTGCTGCGCCAGCGACTGCACCTGGTCATGTGTGACCGCCTCAATCGCTGAAAGAATTTCGTCTAAGGTCGAAAACCGATGAAAATACAATTCCTGCCGCGCCAGATTTGACATCCGCGAACTGGTCGACTCGAGCGAAAGCATCAGCGATCCCTTTAGGTGATTCTTAGCGCGCCGCAACTCTTCGTCGGTAACCGGCGATTCTTTCATCGCCCGGAATTCAGCAATCGTTAAATCCAAAACCTGCGAAACCGTTTCCTTGGCGGTCCCCGCATAAACGCTGAGCATTCCCGCATCCGAATATGGAGTCAGTTCGCTGAACACCGCATAGGCCAGACCCTGCTTTTCTCGAATATTCTGAAACAACCGCGAAGACATCCCGCCGCCCAGCAAATTATTCAGGATGGCCACAGCGAATCGCCGCTCATCGGCCAGCGGTATACAAGGAACACCAATGCAGACATGAATCTGCTCGAGATCCCTTTTTGTCTCGAGATGGATGGGCGCCGCGGTTTTAGGTGCCAATTCTCTGTCCGGTTCGTCAGAAGGTGGCAAATGTCCAAACTCTTTTTCGACCAGGCTTAGTACCTGTTCGTGTGTGACGTTCCCCGCCGCAGTCACCACAATATGATTTGGCGCAAACCACTTCCCGAACCTCTTGCACAGCTTTTCGCGATCGAAACTGCGGATCGTTTCCGGAGTACCCAAAATCGGCCGGCCGAGCGAATGCTCCGGCCAGAATCCTCGCGTAAAAATGTCGTGCAGCATGTACTCGGGATTGTCCAAGTCCATCTTGATTTCTTCAAGCACCACTTGCTGTTCTTTTTTTACGTCATCGGCGTTCAACCTCGGACGCAACACCAGATCGGCCAACACGTCAAACGCAATCGGTAGATGCTCGTCGAGCACTTTCGCGTTGAAACAAATCTGCTCTTTGGAAGTGAAGGCATCCAGCATTCCCCCGACCGAATCCATTTCACGGGCGATACCTTCGGCCGAGCGCCGTTCGGTGCCCTTGAACACCATATGCTCGAGGAAATGGGCTATCCCGTTTTCGGTCGCTTTCTCACGGCGCGAACCGTTGTTCACCCAGATGCCGACCGAGACGGAACGCACCTGCGGCATCGTCTCGGTGATGACAATCAAGCCGTTGGGCAAAACATGTCGCTGAATATCCCTGCTGGTCGCTACCATAGAAACCATTGTGGCACAGGGGAGAGCGGGTGACGAGTCGCTATATAACCCATTATGTTACAGCTACTTAGAACGATCCGGAACTTCATTTCCTAGCCCGGCCGGGGCGCGCTATCCTAGAGCTTCGAGCCTCACTATGGAATTACTCGGAAAATCGGCTGAAGAATTGCGGGACTATTGCGTCTCTCTTGGTGAACCCGCCTACCGCGGCGGGCAGATCTATCATGCCTTCTATAGGGAAAGGAACTTTGATCTTGCCGGAATGACCAATTTGCCCCAGGCGCTGCGGGACAAATTGGCGCAAGAGGCGACCGTCACCTTGCCTCGGGTTACCGAACGCTATGTTTCTAGCGATGGATCGGTACGCTACTTGTTGGGCTTAACTGCCGGCGCTAAGCCGGCGTCTGTTGAAGCGGTATTCATGCCAAGCGAGCGTCGGCAGACAGTTTGCATTTCAACGCAAGCGGGTTGCGCCGTCGATTGCCAATTTTGTCTAACGGCACAGCTTGGATTGATCCGCAATCTTACCGCCAGTGAAATCATTGCGCAGGTTCTCCTCCCGCTAAAAGAAATGGCGAAGACGAAGCCTGCTTCAGAGCGAACCGGCTTTGTTACCGATGCGGACGACAATCCCGGCGAAGCGGGCGACGCGGTGCAAACCAACGTTGTGCTGATGGGCCAGGGCGAGCCGCTGCTGAACCTTGAAAATGTGCTGGACGCGCTGCGAATTCTGCTGGATCCGAAGGGGGTTGGGCTTTCACCGAAACGCGTGACGTTATCGACCAGCGGAATTGTGCCGGGCATTGAACGGTTGGCGAAAGAGGAAGTGCGGCCCAAACTGGCGATTTCGCTAAACGCCTCGAACGACGAGCAACGTGAACGATTGATGCCGATCAATCGCAAATACCCCCTCAAAATGCTGATGGATGCTTGCCGCAAGTATCCGCTGCGCACTTGGGAACACATTACGTTTGAGTACGTCATGCTCGGCGGAGTGAATGACTCGGTCGATGACGCGAAACGGGTCGCAAAGTTGCTGGCCCCACTCAAGAGCGTCAAAGTGAATTTGATTCCCTGGAATCCGGGAGAATTACCTTATAAAGAATCGAGCGAAGCCCGAATCGAATCGTTCCGCAAAATCCTGGTCGATCGAGAAACTCCTACCTTTATCCGCTATTCTCGCGGCCGCGATGTCATGGCCGCTTGTGGCCAACTGGCCTTGCTTGAACTGAAGAACCCGGCACTTGTTGTTTTGCCACGAACAAACTGATCGCTATTTTTGAGCAGCCTTCATTCCGACAGCTGCCAGTAAACGCCCGGAAACTGGCCCTTCTTTGCGATAACTGAAGAGCAGTTCGGTGTTGCAAGCAGTGCAAAGATCGCTGACGTAAATATTTGCTAAGTGCAGACCCGCAGATTTCAGCTGCGAAACGTTGGCTCTGCGCAGATCGAGACGCACATTCATTGGGGGCGGCTGATGTCCAGGGGGCTTCATGTTGAGCCACTGAATGGGATTGGGTTCATCGCCCGTGCGAGGTTCGTCGAAGTATTCGGCGCCATCGGCGAATTGTGCGGTGAATTGGGTGACCAGTTCGACGCCAACTTCGTAGCAGCATGGACCTATCGAAGGACCGATCGCAGCAATGAGATGCGGAGGTTTGCTGCCATATTCCTGAATCATCCGGCCAACGGATTTTAGGGCGATGCGGGCAAGAGTTCCTCGCCAGCCGGCGTGAATTACAGCAACCGCTCGTTTTTTGGGATCGACAAGGAGAATCGGAACGCAATCGGCGGTCTGCACAGAGAGAAGCAGACCGACAGTATCTGTGGTCAACGCATCCGCATGGGGAGGTTCCGCGGGAACGGTGGACACGCGACTTATTGCATCGGAATGAATCTGCTTGAGCGGAATGTGAGAGAAATCTTTCGCCGCGATAGCGGATTGGAAGCGCTTGCGATTCTCCACGACGTTCTCGCGTTCATCCCAATCCGTAAATGCCAGATTGAGTACCTTTTCATCCCCTAGTGAACTTGCCCCGCCGAATCTAGTGCTGAAACCGTGGATGAGCCAGGAGAATCCTTTGAAGGGCTTGAGTTGCAGGACTTTCAGGCCCTTGCTTCGCTGAAGCGTCCAGGGCGAAGAAATGGTTGCCGGCTTTGGTGGCGCCCCAACTTGCCGCTGTTTATGGGTCGGGCGATTCGCCGGCGATCGATTCGCTGAAGTCACAATCTCGACAGTATAATCCGAGATGCGTCTGGGGTCGAAAAGGCGCGAGCTTGGCCATTGCAGGTGAAGCATGATTGTGGGAATGGGGATCGACATTGCCGAGGTGCCGCGAATTCAGGCGGTGATCGAGTCGCAGACAGAACGATTCCTTCGGCGCGTTTTTACGCCAGAGGAGGCAGCATATTGCGAGCAATTCAAAAACAAATATGAGCGTTATGCGGGGCGATTTGCGGTGAAAGAAGCGGCGATGAAGGCGCTCGGAACCGGATGGAGCCGGGGAGTGCGGTGGGTGGATTTAGAGGTGGTCAGAGTGCGCGGAGGAAAGCCGACTTTGCTGTTGAGGGGTGAAGCGAAGAAGATTGCCGACGCGATGGGCGTAAAGAATATTGCGGTGAGCATTACGCATACGGAGGCGCAAGCAATTGCACAAGTGATTTTTGAGGGATAGAAGAAGGGCAAGAGACTTAGCATACGGGAGAATAAAACGGTCCAAAGAGTTCGAGAGAAGAATCAACAGTTCCGAACTACATCTCCCCAAAATATAGAAAAGACGAGTCGTCGGGCAGTTGCCTCATTTCACCAATAGGAAACTACCAAGAGCCAGAGCGTCCACACCGGCGCAGAAGAAACTGCGGACGGCGCCGCGGGGGTCGGTGACTAGCGGTTCGCCGAAGAGGTTGAACGAGGTGTTGACCAGGATCGGGGCCGGAGCGACTTCGCCGAATTTGTGGAGAAGCTTCCAGAAAAGCGGATTGGCTTGTCTGTCGACAGTGTGAACGCGGACAGAATTGCCATGGAAGGCGAAACGCTCGAGGCCGGCAACTGGTTTGGTCAGTGTGGCGAGTGAAGCCATGAAACGGCAGTTCGGTGAGGCTTCAAAGTAGTCCGCGGCACACTCGGCGGGAACGGAAAGCGCGAAAGGATGGAACTCTTCGCGGTGCTTAATGAATTGGTTCACGTTTTCGATGATGTATTCGGAAAAGGGCGACGCCAACAGGCTGCGGTGGCCGAGCGCGCGGTGGCCAAATTCCGAGCGTCCCTGGCACCAGGCGACAATCTTATCGTGGGCAAGTAGTCCAACCGTCTCGTCGACCGTTTCATCCTCGCCGGATAGATAGCGATAGGCGATTTTGCAGTTGTCGAGCACCGCTTTGATTTCCTGAGAGTCGGTGCGCACGCCGAGCGCGAGAGTCCTGAGCGGAGCGCGACCAGAATGACCGGTCACTTTTTTGCGCGCGAGAAACCCAGCCCCAAGCGCTGTGCCGGCATTGCCGGAGACCGGTTGCACGTAGACATTGTCGAATGCCCCGCGAGCCTCAAGGGCGCGGACAAGAAACACATTCAGGAATAATCCGCCTGCTACGCAAAGCGATCGGACTCCGGTCTTTTCCTGGAAATTGGTGGTGAGCTGCAAGACCGCTTCTTCGACAAAATCCTGCAAACTGCGCGCGATATTTGCACGTATGTCCGGAGTCAATGGATTGCCGCGGGAAGAGATGCCCAGTTCGCGATAAAACTGCGGTGCGAAAATGCCGCGATGATCGGGGCCGGCGGCGTAATAACGGCGATTGAGAGCAGGAACGCCCGTGGATTTCCAAGTGAACATCTTGCGGAAGGCGGGAAGATATTCAGGTTCGCCGTCTTTGCTGAGCCACTGGATTTTGTGTTCGTCACGATGTGGACGAAGGCTGGCAACTTCCGTGACCCGGGTGTAGAACCATGCGAGTGAATCAGGAAATTTGAGGGAGTGAAGCGGCTCGATTTCGTCTCCATCGCCCGTCGCAAGTAAACCGGATTTGGAGCCGGTACCTTCATCGAGAGTGAGAATTAAAGAGCGATCGTAACCGGAAGTATAGTATGCGCTGGCAGCGTGACAAAGATGGTGGTCAAAGCGCGAAAGGCGAGGACCACCGCGCAAGAGATGGAGCAGGTGATCGGCGGCGGCCGAAGGCACGACGCGCTTCCGCCGTGAGCGAGAGGATTTTGCAGCCACCGCGCGATCGGCTAGGCCCACAGCCCGGCAATCGGAGAGCTTCAGATGATTTTCGATAAGACAGCGCTCGAGAGCAAGTCGTGGAATTTCCGCGGGATCGTGGAGGCGATTGAGTTTTTCTTCTTCGATGGCGAAGACCACGCCTTCGTCCTGCAAGAGAGCAACAGCGGAACTGTGACCTAGCGAAGAGATGCCGAGAAAGTTCATGCGCGCTCGAGTGAAACGACTCCTTCCGCGCCAGTGAATCGAAGCTCTAACGGAGATGCTAGCAAATTCTTGCCGTTAAAGTCGGTGATTGTGACCCATAAAAATTGATTGGGCGGGACGGCGACGGGGATTTGGACAGTCAGGTAGTTTTCGGAGATGGCCGGAGTGGCTTCGGGATCTGAGGAGCTAGGGTCGCGACGGAGGGTCAGAACGCGAAGCTCACGCCCAATCTGCTTTGCGCGAAATTCGGCGGATTTGTGCTCTGCGAGAGCACGGAGTTCCCGGGCGCGGCGTCTGATCACCGAGCCGGCGAGTTGATTGGGAAGGGTGGCCGCTTTGGTACCGGGACGCTTGGAATAGGAAAAGATGTGCAGATAGGTGAAAGGCAGACTTTCGATGAAACGAAGCGTAGTCGAGTGATCCTCCTCGGTTTCGCCGGGAAAGCCAGTGATGACGTCGGCTCCGATGGCAGCAAGAGGGAGAAGCTCATGAATAAATTCGACGCGACGAGCGTAATGTTCTGATCGATACCAGCGGTGCATGGCGGCCAGGATGGGGTTGGATGCGGATTGCAAAGGCATGTGGAAATGCGCGGCGAGCCGATCACTAGCGGCGAACAGGGCAACGAGATCGCGGGTGACATCGAGAGGCTCGATGGAGCTGATGCGAAGACGCTCGATATTCGTCTCCTCGAGGATCTGGCGGAGGAGATCCGGAAATTCGACCCGAGGCGAAAGATCGCGACCGTACGCGCCGAGATTGATGCCGCTCAGAACGATTTCTTTGTAGCCGGAATCGCAAAGGCGTTGAATCTCGCTAACGACGGTGGCGACCGGAAGGCTGCGGGATTTTCCGCGGACAAAGGGAATGACGCAGAAGGAGCAACGCGAATTGCAACCGTCCTGGATCTTGAGGGTAGGGCGAGTGTGATTCCCTTCTCCTCCGAGGACGGGCGCGACCAGGACATCGGAGAGAGCGAAGATATCGCCCCGGAGAGTGGGGGCGGCCGAGGGTGGGGCGATGGTCCCGGCGGGTTCGAGAAGGGAGAGCGGAAGAAATTCCGAGTTCGATGACATCGAAGAATTGCTTTGTATTGAGAGCACAAGCGATGGGATTTGCGGCTTGTGAGAATTTCCGACGACGTAGGACACCCCAGGAAGCGACGCGAGATCTTCCGGGGCACGTTGCGCATAGCATCCGGTGACGATGATGCGAGCCAGGGGATTGGCGGCGTGGATTTTGCGGATAGCGTCACGGGCTTGAGTGTCAGCGGCGGCCGTGACCGTGCAGGTGTTAATCACGACAAACTCAGCCGTGGATGAATCTAGTGCGACCGAACAGCCTTGCAGGCGGAGTTGACGCTCGACGGCCGCGCCATCGGCTTGCGTGGCGCGGCAGCCGAATTGTTCGATGTGAAAGGTCGGCATCGTGGAGAAGTACCTAAGTTCAATTTAATCATAGAGGAAGGCCCGAGCGAAGTATTTGCGGGGGTTCGCTGGAAAGGGTCTCGCTTCGAGGTGACACGCGGAGTAACGCGTGCTAGCGAGCAGGCGCACAAGTCTAGCGTGGCTATGCCATAGGAGGTGTCAGGCTTGGGCCATGCGGCGCTGAAAGGTCAGAAGGATCAGGTCGGCTCGGCGGCGGACACCGAATTTGTTCAGTAGGTTCGAGACGTGAAATTTTACGGTGCGCTCGGCGATATTGAGTTTGCTGGCGATTTCTTTGTTGGAGAGATTTTCAAGCAAGGAGTCCAGGACTTCCTGTTCTCGGCGACTAAGATTGGTGATGGTTTCGGTTTTGAGGCGACGACCCTGGCTGGTGAGAATGGAATCGACAAAGCCAGAGAGCACAGAGCGAGGAACCCAAAAGCCACCTTGCGAGACCAGGGGAAGTGCGCGGGCCAGCTGGTCGCGGGCTTCGGCGTAGGAAAGAATCCCCTTCACACCTAAGCGAAGAAGCGAGTAGGCATTGGCATCGTTGATGGCGTCGCCAACAACGATCAGGCGTGCGTCGGTGACGCGTTCGAGGATATTGGTGAGCAGCGCTCCGGTAGCCTGGCGAGCGGCATGGGCATCAATGACGTAGACCTGCGCCTTCGGCGGCTCAAGATTGCGGAGATCGGGAGCCAGCGTGGATTCAAGTTGCTTGGCAATGACCTTGAATTGGGAGGCTTTACCGAGCAGACGCTCGAATTCGGTAAGCACCAGAGGGTGCGGGGACAGCAGACAGACAGTAAGTTTCGGAGACATTCGTTTGGTAGCCACTGCACTTCAGGGTAGAGAAAGCCGTGCCAAGGGGCAAGGTCCTTGAGGACAGATGTTCACGAACTGTTACTGACAGATAAGACGTATTTTCAGGGGTTTGGAGGGCATCTAATCGCCATTCAGTGGGGAATGGTGTCGGGAAAGGCGGAAATACCACTAAAATAGAGGAGTTGCTGTTCGATCGTGGCAGAGCGCACAGACAGGTGGGTGTGCAGGGGAAGGAATTGAGGACGCGGACCGAATGAGAAATTTGCAGGAATCGGAAAAAGCCCTGCGAGGGCTACTGACCGAACGCATCCTGGTGCTGGATGGCGCGATGGGCACGATGCTGCAACAACGGAATTTAACGGCGACCGACTTCGGGGGCACAGCGTTAGAAGGATGCAATGAGAACCTGGTGCGGACGCGGCCAGACGTGGTGCTGGACATACACCGGAAATATTTTGAAGCGGGATCGGACATTGTAGAGACGAATAGCTTTGGGTCGACTCCCTTGGTGCTGGCGGAATATGGGTTAGCGAAGGATGCCCATTTTTTGAGCAAGAAGTCTGCAGAGCTCGCAAGACAAGCGGCCGATGAGTTTTCAACGCCAGCAAAGCCGCGGTTTGTTGCAGGCTCGATGGGGCCAACGACAAAGGCGATTACCGTGACCGGCGGCGTGACCTTTGCGGGGCTGCTGGATTCCTATTACGTGCAAGCAAAGGGATTGGTGGAAGGCGGGTCGGACCTGCTGCTGATTGAGACTTCCCAAGACACGCGGAACATTAAGGCGGCGATACTGGCCATCCAGAAATATTCGAAAGCGATTGGCGTGCCGATTCCCTATGTGATTTCGGTGACGATTGAACCCATGGGTACCATGCTGGCCGGGCAGACGGTAGAGGCGATGTGGGCTTCGCTGCGGCATGCACATCCGCTGGCGTTTGGGATGAATTGCGCGACGGGACCGGAATTCATGACCGATCACATCCGGACACTGAGCACGACATCGGGGGAGTTTGTGTCGTGCTATCCGAATGCGGGATTGCCGGATGAAGAGGGGAAATACCTAGAAACGCCAACGACGCTGGCGGCGCAGCTGGAGAAATTTGTGAATCATGGCTGGCTGAATATTGTGGGCGGATGCTGCGGGACAACCGAGAAGCATATTCGGGCGATTGCCCAAATGGTCGAAGGCAAGAAGCCTCGGGTGAGGCCCACGGAGCCCCATCGAGCGGTGTACTCCGGGGTGGAAACGATTGAAGCCGACGACCAAACACGACCGCTACTGGTCGGCGAGCGAACGAACGTGATTGGGTCAAGGCTGTTCAAGAATTTAATGGCGGAAGAGAAGTTTGAAGAAGCGACGGAAATTGCGCGGAGGCAAGTGAAGGGCGGCGCGCACATTGTAGATGTGTGCCTGCAGAGCACCGAACGGGATGAGAAAAAGGATATTCCGCCGTTTTACGACAAGCTGATTCGGAAGATTAAGGCACCGATCATGATCGATACGACGGACCCAACGGCAGTCGAACTGGCGCTCACGTATTGCCAGGGGAAAGCAATCATCAATTCGATCAACCTTGAAGATGGCGAGGACAAATTTAAGAAAGTGGTGCCGATTGCGCACGATTTTGGGGCGGCGATCGTGGTGGGCTGCATCGACGAGGACCCGCTGCAGGCGCAGGCGTTTACGCGGGAACGGAAACTAGCGATTGCGCAGCGGTCTTACAATTTACTGACAACGAAATATGAAATGGCACCGGAGGACATTATTTTCGATCCACTGGTGTTTCCGTGCGCGACGGGAGATGAAAATTACATTGGCGGCGCCGTGGAAACGCTTGAAGGAATACGGCTGATCAAGCAGGCGTTACCGGATACGCGGACGATTCTGGGGATTTCAAACGTGTCGTTTGGATTGCCGGCTGGCGCGCGCGAAGTGGTGAATTCGGTATTTCTGTACTACTGCACGAAGGCTGGGCTGGACCTGGCGATCGTGAATACTGAAAAGCTCGAGAGGTTTGCGTCGATTCCGGAGCATGAGCGGCGGTTGGCGGAAAATGTCTTGTTCCAGCATGCGCCGAAAGATGTGCCTCGGGATCATCCGAGGGCGGAATTGCTGCAGAATGTGCCGGCAGATTGGCGGCAACAGTCGAAAGAACAGAAGGCGGCGATTAATAATTATCACATCGTGGCCATCACGGAGCATTTCCGTACGGCAACGAAAAAAGAAAAGGTGAAGGCAGAGGATTTGCCGCTAGATGAACGGCTGGCAAACTACATTATCGAGGGAACGCGCGACGGGTTGGTGCAGGATCTCGAGAGAAAAAGGGCAGAAGGCGCGAATCCGCTGGCGATCATCAATGGACCGCTGATGGACGGGATGGCCGAGGTGGGGCGGCTGTTCAACGCCAATGAATTGATTGTGGCGGAAGTACTGCAGTCGGCGGAAGCGATGAAAGCTGCGGTAAACCATTTAGAGCAGTTCATGGAGAAGGCCGACACGGCGAAGCGCGGGAAAGTAGTGCTGGCAACGGTGAAGGGCGACGTGCACGACATCGGGAAAAACCTGGTGGAAATCATTTTGAAGAATAACGGGTTCGATGTGGTGAATCTGGGGATTAAGGTGCCGCCGGAAGAGTTGATCAAGGCGTTTCAGGCGCACCAACCGGACGCGATTGGACTTTCAGGCTTGCTGGTGAAAAGCGCGCAACAGATGGTGATTACCGCGAATGATTTGAAGGATGCGGGCATTGAAGTGCCGCTGCTGGTCGGTGGAGCGGCACTCAGCGCAAAATTTACGCAGACGAAAATTGCGCCGAGTTATGGCGGCGCGGTGTGCTACGCGAAAGACGCAATGACCGGGCTGCGACTGATGAATGAGTTGATGGACCCAGCGACGCGGGAGCGAGTGATCAGCGAGCAACTGGTTTCGGGCAATGGCGTCTCGGTGCAAACGACGGTAAAGGTCGCCGAGAGACCCAAAGTAGAACGTTCGCCAAAGGTGCGGACAAATTTGCCGACTCCGAGCGTGGGATACCTCGATCGTAAAGTGCGTCTCGTCCCGGATCTACGCGAGGTGTGGAGTTATATCAATCCATTCATGCTCTTTGGGCGGCACATGGGGTATCGCGGAGATTTTGAGAAGAGATTGGCGGAACGGGAAGCCAAGGCCGTCGAATTGTGGAATGAGATGGAAGAAGTGAAAAACGACGCGGCTCTGTTCATGAAAGTGCGCGCGGTGTGGCAATTTTTTGAGGCAGAATCAGAAGGTGAGGACTTGCATCTGTTTGCGCCCGGCGGAAAAGAACCGCTACACACGTGGCATTTTAAGAGGCAGGCAGGTGGGGATCAACTTTGCTTGAGCGATTATGTATTGCCGCCGCAGAATGGCACGCGCGACCACGTGGGTGTATTTGTAGTTACCGCGGGCGAGGGCGTGCGGGAGCGCGCGGAGAAGGCCAAGCAGGACGGCTATTATTTCCAGTCACACGGATTGCAAGCGCTGGCAATTGAAACAGCGGAAGGGTGCGCGGAATGGGTGCATCGGCGGATGCGCGAGGATTGGGGATTCCCTGATCCAACCGAGATGACCATGGCACAGCGATTTACCTCGCGGTATCGCGGGAAGCGCTACAGCTTTGGATATCCGGCGTGCCCGGATTTGGAAGATCAGGCAAGTATCTGGAAATTGTTGCGGCCCGAAGAGATCGGCGTGCAGTTGACGGATGGATTCATGATGGATCCAGAGGCGAGCGTGAGTGCGGTGGTGTTCCAGCATCCGGATTGCACGTACTTTAGCGTGGGTGAGAGTTCAGAGAATGCGTGAAATATTGGCGCGAGCCTGTCAACGGCCTCCGCTGGCCGAGAAGGCTTCCCTCACCACGCCAGGTTCGCCCTTTTCACGGGCACGGTACTGGTCATAAATCCAGCTGTAGGTCCGTTCGAGGCCCAGGCGCAGTGAAGTGTCCGGCTCCCAATTCAGATATTTTCTAATGAGCGTATTGTCGCTGTTGCGGCCGTTCACTCCCTTGGGGGCATCTAGGTTGTAGTTGCGCTTTAGTTTCACTCCAGCGATATCTTCGACGATATCCACCAACTGATTGATGCTTACGGCTTGCTGAGAGCCTAGGTTAATGGGCTCGAGAATTTCGGAGTTGTTAATCAGTTGCACGCCTTTGACGCAGTCATCGATGTACATGAAACTGCGGGTTTGCCTTCCCGAGCCCCAGATTTCAATTTCATGCGTGCCATTGATTTTGGCCTCGATTACTTTGCGGCAGATTGCGGCGGGCGCTTTTTCGCGTCCACCGAACCAGGTTCCCCAAGGGCCATACACATTGTGGAAACGCGCCACTCGGGTGCGGAGGCCGAAATCTTCGCAGAAATGCCTGCACATGCGCTCGGAGAAAAGTTTCTCCCAACCGTAGCCGTCCTCGGCTTCGGCGGGGTAGGCATCTGATTCTTTGAGGGAAGGCGCTTCAAATGTAGCCTGTTTCTGGGCGTTGTATACACAGGCGGAGGAAGAATAGAAAAATTTCTGACAATGATTGGCGACCGCCGATTGCAGGAGATGGGTGTTTATCAAGACGGAGAGCATGCAAAGGGCTTTGTTGCTCTCGATAAAGCCCATGCCGCCCATGTTGGCGGCCAGATTGTAAATTTCGTCGACCCGCTCGGCGGCGATGTCACAATTTTCTTTCCGGTTGAGATCGAACGATAAATTTTCAACATCATCAAATCGTTGGTACCACTCATCGAGAGGCTTTACGTCCACCGCTCGAATGTGCGAATAACCGTTTTTTCGGAACTCGGCGACCAAATGGCCGCCAATGAATCCACCAGCTCCTGCTACCAGCGCTCGAGTATCGGTTGGCAATGCATTCGTCCTTTCCCCTTCGAATATAATAACGCCATATTGACAATTTGGTTAAAAACCTTGCGCCAGAAGCAGTGCGGCAGGGCATCGCGGTCAGGGGATTCCCTCGGGAACTTTGCCAGTATTATGAGGGAAGATGTTCAGAAGAGAAAGAGCCTGGTCGTTCGATTGCGGGTGACACGGGCGGCGGGCCGCGCGCGTCTAAGAGGTTGTAGTTCGAGAGATTGAGAGGTGGAACGTGAAGTCCAGAAGCTGGCTAATCGCTTTACTCTTTGTGACCGGAGCGAGTGGGTATTTGAACACGAAAGCGCAAGAGCCGGCCACGCCAACTGAGAGCGCGCCGCAACAAAGACAAGGCGGGGGCCGGGGACAGGGAGAAGGCGGGCCGCGACCGTTATTCGGGAAGATTACCTCTCTTACGAATGGGACTCTGGCCCTCAGCAGACCGGATGGCCAGGTAGTAACCGTGAAACTGACAGAGCAAACGGAATTTCGAAAAGATGGAAATAAGACAACAGCGGCCGATTTTAAGGTGGGAGATATGGTAATGGTGCGTGGCGAAGAAAATGCGGACAAATCCGTAACCGCCAGAATGATCGGAACACGCACAAGCGGACCTGGCGGCGGGCCTGGCGGCAGACCGATGGGTACTTTGGGAAAAGACTATGTAGCAGGAGAGATAAAAGGAATTGACGCGGCGAAGCTGACGATTCTTAGACCGGACAACGTGACACAAACGATTGAATTGAACGAAGAGACGTCGCTACGCAAAGGGAGAGAAAGCATTACGATGGCGGATGTGCATCTGGGCGATCACGTGATGGTGCGCGGAGCGATGCAGAATGAGGCCTTCGTGCCAAAGAATGTAATGGTGATGAACGAAGAGCAGTGGAAACACATCGAAGAGATGGGCGCACAAAACGGAATGCCGAAACCAGCAGGCGCGGCGACGGAAGCAGCTCCAGCTGAACCTTAGGAGTAAACGAATTGAAAGTTGTGCTGCGCGCAGCGTTGGTGTTGGCGTGCATGGCGCTGATATGCGCGCTCGTGTTTGGGTGCCTCGCCAGAGGCCAGGAAGCACCTACCCCGCCTGCAACGACATTTCAAATCACCGGGACCGTCAAGAACGGGAAGACGGTCCTGCCGGGCGTGACGGTAACGGCGTCAAATTCATTGACCGGGAAAAAAGTTAGCGTGGTGACGGCGGTGGACGGATCGTTCACCTTGAGAAATCTGCCGCGGGGGCGGTATGTGGTCAGGGTGGAGTTCATGGGGTTCGCTCCACAAACCCAAGAGATCGTGCTCAATCCGCAAAATCCCACAGGAAAAGTGGAAGCGGAATTGATTCTGGCTTCACGGCAGGTGGAACCAACCGAACAGGCCAGTGTGGCCACAGCCCGGAATCGTGGATTTCAAAATCTCGCGGTCGACAACTCTCTTTCTGGTTTGGGCAGCGGAGGATTCGGGACTGCAGGTGGCGGCGGAGTCGTCAGCGCAAGCGAGCTGTCCAGTTTGCCGATGAATGGTGCTGGAACAGATCTCGCCACCGAATCAGTCGCCGTGGCAGGAACGCTTGGTCGAGCCCAGGATTTTGGAAATGGAAATGAAGACGAATTGCAGCAGAGAATGCAGCAATTCGGAGAGCGGTTGCAGCGAGCCGGCGGCGGATTTGGCGCTGGAGCGGGAGGGCCAGGCGGCGGATTTGGCGGCGGCGGAGCGGGACCAATTGCGTTCGGTCGTCTGGGGCGCGGATTCGACGTGAATAAACCGCATGGTTTTTTGTACCTGCAGGATGACAACGCGGGACTGGATGCGCAGCCTTATTCATTGAGCGGCCTAGAAGCGCAAAAGGCGAGCTATAACACACTGCGCTTTGGGGCATTCGTCGGTGGACCGCTGAAGATTCCCAAAATTTTTGATTTCAGCAAAACTACGTTTTATTCCGTCGGCTGGAACGGAACGAGAGGGGGTACCCCCTACGATGCTTTCAGTACGGTGCCAACGGTGGCTGAAAGAGCGGGGAACTTTTCGGGACTGACCGACAAGAATGGAACCCCTATCCTTATCTATAATCCCCTGACAGGGCAACCGTTCCCAGGGAATATGATTGAACCATCCCAGTTCAGTCCCGCGGCAGTATCCTTGCTGAACTACATTCCTCTGCCAAATCTACCTGGAAGTACCCAAAATTTTCACTACATTACATCAGCAGCGAGCACGAGCGATGCGATCAGTTTGCGGCTGATTCACAATTTTTCGGGAAGCGGACCTGGATTCGGAGGACCCGGAGGCGGGGGCGGCGGCGGCCGTGGTGGGCGGGGGCCGCGGAACAGTATCAATTTGGGGCTCAACTGGTCGCGCTCAACAAGCGTCTTGGAAGGACCCTTCCCTTCGCTCGCCGGGAACACCAATACCCAGGGGTTCAATGCGAGCGTGCGATGGATTTACGGCAAGGGGAAAATTACCAATAATGCGGGCCTCACCTACAACCATAACCGAGTTGCGACGACGAATTTGTACTCGACCGTAACGGATGTAGCAGGGAATGCGGGGATCACTGGAATTTCAACGAATCCATTCGATTGGGGATTGCCGGGAACGAGTTTCAATTCGTTTACCGGGTTTAGCGATCCAACCCCCACCCGGGAACTGGATCAAACGTACACGATATCGGATGGAGTGGTGTGGAACCGCGGGAAACATAATTGGCGCTTTGGGGGAGATTACCGGCGAATCTCGCAGAATTTTCAATCGGCCAGAAATGCCGAAGGAGGTTTCGTGTTCACCGGCTTTGCGACTTCGGAGTATCTGCCAGGGAGCACGCAAGCAGTAACGGGAACGGGAAGCGATTTTGCCGATTTTCTAATCGGGCTGCCGCAACAGACCAGTCTGCAGTCCGGAACAAGTTCGTATCAGTTCCTTGCGAATGCCTACGATTTGTACGTGCAGAATGATTGGCGAATCCTTGCAAATCTATCCCTGAATATGGGATTGCGATATGAGTACTCCGGCCCCTTTGTGGAATCGGAAAATCACATTGCCAACCTGGACGTCTCACCGGGATATACCAACGCAGTCGTGGTGCTCCCCGGACAGACCGGACCATATTCGGGAACGTTCCCGAGGTCCTTAGTGCGAGCGGACCGCGATGATTTCGCACCGAGAATCGGCATCGCCTGGAAACCGCTGGCGCAGACGGTTGTACGCGCAGGTTATGGAATTAATTACAACCTGGCACAGTACGGAGTATTCATCCGCAATTTTGCGTTTCAGCCGCCGTTTGCAGAGACTTCGACAAACATCAGTTCGGTCTTGAATCCCTTAACAATCGAAAACGGCTTTCCAGGCAGTCCGCCCGGGACAGTAACCAACAACTACGCACTAAACCCGAACTATCGCCTGCCTTACGTTCAAATCTGGAATCTAGATATTCAGCGCCAGCTGCCGTTGGGCATACAGCTAAATGTGGGGTACAACGGGGCAAAAGGAACGTTCGTAGATACGCAACGGGCGCTGGTGGCAGGTGGACAGCCCTTTATCTACGAATCATCAGAAGGAAATTCGATTTTGAACGCGGCGTCAGTGCGAATTCGGAAACGGATGGCCAAGGGCCTGGGAATCAGCCTAGTCTACATCTTCTCTAAATCATTGGATGACGCGTCTTCGATTGGCGGAGGAAGCGTAGTTGTAGCCCAGAATCCCTACGATATCGCGGCGGATCGGGGACTATCGAGCTTTGACCAGACGCAAAAATTTACGGGGACGTGGATGTACGATTTGCCGTTTGGAGACGGGAAACGTTTTCTGACCAGCGGGCCGCTATCTCATGTACTGGATGGGTGGCAATGGAGCGGCGATTTCACGATTGCATCGGGTTTTTACTATACGCCTCAAGTGCTGGGAGCCACGGTGGATATCGATCGAGGAGTGAGCGGCTCCTTGCGCGGCAATAT
>DATFZN010000096.1:0-39869 GCA_035314425.1 Candidatus Acidiferrum sp.
TGGCACCGGGAATTACAATCCCTCGACGGCACGCTTTTACAGCGACCTGAGCTTTTTCACTAGCAATCCTGGGATCACCTCAGCGGTGAATGACGTCTTCAACTACTTGACAGCCTATGCAGAAAAACCAAACTACAAACCCTTGATGGTGGCACCGAAGGATCTGGCGAAAACCTGTCTGGCGCTGATCGACCGCGAAGCGCGACACGCCAAGCGGGGGCTGCCTGCGCGCATCACCGCCAAATGCAACGCGGTGGTCGATCCGCCAATCATTCGGGCACTCTACCGCGCTTCGCAAGCCGGCGTGCAGATCGATCTGATCGTGCGTGGACAATGCACCCTGGTCCCTGGTCTGCGCGGAATCAGCAGCCGCATCCATGTACGCAGTATCGTTGGGCGCTTCCTCGAGCACAGCCGAATCTTCTATTTCGAAAATAGCGGCAATCCTGAAATTTACCTGGGCAGCGCCGACTGGATGCCGCGAAATCTTTATGAAAGGGTTGAAGTGCTTTTTCCAGTTCGCGACCCTTTGCTGATGGAACGTATCTGCAAAGAAATTCTGCCTGCGTATCTGGCCGACAATCGGAAGGCTAGAATTCTCGGCGCCGACGGCGTTTACACCCGAGCGCCACGCAGTGATAGAGGCAGTTTTTCCGTCCAGGAGCACTTGATGCGACTGGCGAGCATTCCCGTTAACGGTTCGGATAAAACACAGGAGTTGGGTGCAACCGTGTCCTATTCGAAGGAGCAAGCAGTAACCGCTCCTCCTGACTCCGCACTAAACTTTGACCTCGAACTACAGGACTCTCTAAATGCAACCGTATGATCTAATCGTCATTGGCTCCGGCCCTGGTGGCCAAAGAGCCGCTATTCAAGCTGCCAAAGTAGGGAAACGCGTCGCCGTGGTGGAGAAGCAGACCATGGTCGGCGGAGTGTGCATCAACACCGGCACCATTCCGAGCAAGACCATGCGCGAAGCGGTCCTGCATCTGTCCGGCTTCTATGACCAGATTTTCTATGGCGCGAGTTATCACGCCAAGGAAAGCATCACCATGAATGATCTGTTCTTTCGGGTGAACCGGGTCATCGAAAATGAGGCCGCCGTTCTCCAAGACCAGCTTCGCCGCAATGGGATCGATCTTTATCACGGCCATGGAGCGTTTACCGATCCACATCACATCCGCGTGGAGAACACTACGGGTTATAGCGAACTCGAAGGGCAGTTCGTTGTGATTGCTACCGGCACAAAGCCCGCCGCCAACGCGAAAGTCCCGGTCAACGGACGCAACATTCTGAATAGCGATCAGCTGCTCTCGATGCCCACGGTGCCGAAGGTGTTGATCGTTGTCGGCGGTGGTGTCATCGGCGTCGAATATGCCTGTATGTTCGCCACATTGGGTGTTCGGGTCATCATCGTTGAAAAGCGTCCGCGTTTGCTGGAATTTGCCGATGCGGAAATGGTCGAAGCTCTCAGCTACAACATGCGCGATCGCCGCGCCACCATGCGTTTGAACGAAGAGGTGGAGAGCGTCGAGGAATTGCCAGATGGAAAAGTCGCCGCCAATCTAGTAAGCCGCAAGCGCATTGTTGGTGACGCGCTGCTCTACGCCGTGGGCCGCATCGGCAATGTCGCGCGCTTGAACCTAGCGGCAGCTGGAATTGAAGCCGATGATCGCGGTCGCATCAAAGTAGACGCGGATTATCGCACTGTTCAGCCGCACATTTTTGCGGTTGGAGATGTGATCGGCTTCCCCAGCTTGGCTTCCGTTTCGATGGAACAGGGGCGCATCGCTTCGGCAAGGGCCTTTGGCCTCCAATCGGAATCAGACCCTGCCGGTTATCCTTATGGCATCTATACGATTCCGCAAATTTCGTTCATCGGAAAAACGGAAGAGCAACTGACAGAGGAAGATGTGCCGTATGAGGTCGGAGTGGCCTATTACCGGGAGATGGCTCGCGGCCAAATTACCGGCCATACCGAGGGACGTCTCAAGCTGCTGTTCCATCGTCAGACTCTCGATCTTCTGGGTGTGCACATTTACGGGGAAGATGCCGCCGAGCTTCTGCACATCGGCCAGGCGGTCATGCTCCTCAAGGGTAAAATCACCTATTTTATCCAGACCGTCTTCAACTACCCGACCTTGGCGGAATGCTACAAGGCCGCGGCCTTCAATGGCCTGAACCGTTTGGGGTAAACCGCGGCCGCGGCGGGCAAAGAAGCGGTTTTCTCGAGGAATCAGCTACGTTTTGGCCATTTCTCGCGGCGAATTTCTTTGTTCGGCGGATAGCGAAACATTGCCGGGGGGCGCAGACTCACGCTAGAATAGAGGGCTCTAGGAGGAAGTGTTTAGTGTTGACTATTCGTTTGACCAGAATTGGCAAGAAGAAAAAGCCTTTTTACCGTGTAGTCGTAATTGAGCGGACTCGCGCTCGTGACGGACGCGTTCGTGAAGCCGTTGGCACCTACGATCCGCTGAAAAAGCCGGCGGAAGTGAAGTTAGACGCCGACCGCGTTAAGTATTGGCTCAGCGTTGGAGCACAGCCGAGCGATACGGTTCGTAGCTTTATTAAGCTTCAGAAAATCGCCTAATTCACGCTGTTTTTCTCAGGTCCAGGTTGCTGTGCGCGTCCTCTGACGGTAGGGAGGGGTCGCGTGAAGTTGTTCGACCGATGAACGCTCACGCGGAGGGACCCTATGAAAGAATTGGTAGAGGAGATTGCGAAAGCGCTCGTAGACCATCCTGAGGGTGTACAAGTGAAAGCCGTAGATGGCACCCAGGTCACCGTGTTGGAATTGCGCGTTCACCCAGAAGATCTAGGCAAAGTGATCGGCCGCCAGGGGCGCACCGCAAAAGCAATTCGCACTTTGCTTGGAGCAGCAGGTATGAAGCTGCACAAACGATTCACGCTTGAGATACTAGAAGATTGAACGATCCCCTCGAAATGAAACCACGCTGGGTGCAAGTTGCCAGAATACTGCGCGCTCGCGGAAATAAAGGTGAAGTCGCCGCAGAGCTGTTAACGGATTTCCCCGCGCGCCTGGCCAAGATTGGTGAGGTGTATCTGGCGAAAGACCAGCAAGAACCAAAGCGCATTGCCCTAGAGGGATTCTGGATCGACCAGAATCATCCCGGGTACTGTGTATTTCATTTTGCAGGTTCAAAGTCCATTTCCGATGCAGAAACGTTTGGCGGCCTGGATGTGCTCTTGCCATTTGAAGCGCGGGTGGAATTGCCTCGAGGAACATACTTTGTGAGCGATTTGATTGGGTGTACGGTCTTTGAACGTTCGCAAGAGATTGGTGCGGTACGGGATGTCTTCTTTCCCGGGGAAGGCTTGCCAGGCACGCCCTTATTGCAGCTAGATTCGCCCGAAGGCGAATTGCTCATTCCTCTGGCCGAAGACATATGTCCGCGGATTGACGTGGCCGGGCGGCGGATCGAAGTGATTCTGCCAGAGGGCCTGCGCAGCCAGAACGTCGCGGATTAGGCCAAGGCGAACTATACTCCTGTCTGAGCCTGCCAAGCTCCCTAGCAATGCGTTTCGACCTCGTCACCATATTTCCGGAGTTTTTTGTTGGGCCGCTCGACCACGGCATTGTGCGCCGAGCGCGTGAAGCGGGAATAGCCCAAATCGCTATTCAGGATCTGCGCGAATTTACTAAGGATAAGCATCGAACCGTGGATGACCGTCCGTTCGGCGGCGGCGAAGGTATGGTACTAAAGCCCGAACCACTGTTTGAAGCCGTGGAAAAACTGCTCGGAGAGTATTTGGGGAATGCCAAAGAACCTGCTGTGCCTCTGACAAACACTGCCATCGTACTGATGTCAGCGGCAGGTCGACTGTTCACCGAAGAGACTGCCAAACGCTACGCCAAGTTACAGCGCCTGATCCTGATCTGCGGGCGTTACGAAGGGGTGGACGAGCGGGTAGCGGAACACCTCGCGACCGAAGAAATTTCCGTAGGCGACTACGTATTGAGCGGCGGCGAAATGCCCGCCGCACTGATCCTCGACGCTGTCACGCGATTGCTTCCTGGCGCACTGGGTAACGAAGCTTCTACGCAGAACGAATCATTCAGCAGCTTCACAGAATTTCCTCTATCGCTTGGGCCACGCGGGTCACTCCCTACGCACCACTCGCTTCTAGACTATCCCCACTACACCCGGCCGGCCGAGTATAGGGGCTGGAGGGTGCCGGATATTCTCGTTGGGGGCAATCACGCCGAAGTTGCCAAGTGGCGGCGCGAGCGAGCTTTAGAGAAGACACGCCGCAATCGTCCCGATTTGCTCGGAGAAAACGGCTAGGCATTTCGCCGCATCCCCGCTATAATTACAGTTTATCTTTTGGTGTGCATGCCCCGCCTGAGTGGGTCTGCAGGGAAATAGAGAAATGAATCCGGTAATTCGTAAGTTGCATGAAGCACAATTGCGCAAAGACCTCCCCGAATTTCGCGCTGGCGACACCGTGAAGGTGAACGTGCGCTTGCTTGAGGGCGAAGGCGAAAAGGTCAAGGAGCGCATTCAGACCTTTGAAGGTGTCGTGATTTCCAAGAAGGGCCGAGCCAGCAGCGCTACGTTCACCGTGCGCCGGGTGAGCTTCGGTACTGGTGTCGAGCGTATTTTCCCGCTGCACTCACCCACGATTGCTTCGATCGACGTGGTTGGTAAGGGCAGTGTGCGCCGCTCGCGCCTGTATTACCTCCGCACCCTGCGTGGCAAGGCCGCCCGCATCAAGCGTGCCGCCCGCGAGGAAGCCGTCGCAACTCCAGTTGTCCAGGCATAATCGGGAAGCACTATTTATTTCCGAAGGGCCTACCACCTGGTAGGTCCTTCTTCATTTCCGAGCACGAGGCTAGGAAACTTCGCTCTCCGCCCTGCAACCAAACTCCGTCGTGCATTCTTTTCATGGCCGCTTTGGCCAGTTCGCGCCAGACGCGTGCTAAACTGCTTTGGTTAACACTGATCTATGACGCGACTTTGCTGTTCCCGTTTTGAGCGAGCGGCGCGCAAGCTCGGCTGGACCCGCATTGCGGGCCTGGACGAGGCGGGGCGCGGCGCACTGTTTGGCCCGGTTGTGGCCGGGGCGGTTATTCTCAATCCCAAACGCCGCATCGTCGGACTCGACGACTCGAAGAAGCTAGTCGCCGAGCGCCGTGTGGAACTGGCCGCACGGATTCGTGCACACGCCATTGCCTGGGCGGTTGCCGAGGTCGATGCACAGCGAATCGACGCGTGGAATATTTATCAAGCGAGCCGACAGGCCATGACCGCGGCGCTAGAGCAACTTACCGTACAGCCGGATTATCTGTTACTGGACGCGATGGTACTGGACGTCTTGATCGAGCAGAAGTCTCTGATCAAAGGCGACACGCGCAGCGTCTCAATTGCCGCCGCTTCCATTCTGGCGAAAACACATCGCGACGAGCGAATGCGGGAGTGGGACGCGGTGTACCCAGACTATGGCCTCAGCCAGCACAAAGGTTATGCCACTCAGGAACATTTAGAGGCATTGCGAGTACATGGGCCTACGCCGCTGCATCGGCAATCCTTCCTGCCGGTGCGCAATTCCCGCTGCTGGGCGGCAGGCGCAAGACAAGAGCCGCTCCCACTGGATATCTGGCCCGCCAAAGCCTAAGTAAGGGCAAAACGTTGTTCCCTTTTTGTTCGCCTCCGGTATCGTATGCGTCACGGGGATAACTGCCTGTTCACAACGCATCCCGGTTTCGTTGACGCCTCCCCCTGCCCAGCGTAGCGTGAATTGTACGGTTGCAGTGTGTTCAGCGCCTGCAACTCGTCAGGAGGAAGTCGCGGATGGCTTTCCTGGGGAAGCTGTCCCAGTTCGCGCATGGCCTATAACAAGAGCAAAAACGTTGAAGCGGCGCAGAAACTGTTGAATCAGGGCAAGGTGGCGCAGGCCATCGCCGAGTATCAGCAGATCCTGAAGTATGAGCCGAGAGACCAAGTCACCCTGATGACGATCGGCGAACTTTACATTCGACAAGGCGAAACATTTCAAGCCATCGATTATTTCGAGCGGCTCGCGCAACTCTTTGTGAGCGACGGTTTCCTGACCAAAGCAATTGCCGTTTATAAGCGAATTGCGAAACTCGCTCCGGAAGAAATCCGTCCATTGGAAAAATTGGCTGATCTTTACGTGCAACAAGGGGTAATGAGCGAGGCGCGACCGCTGTTCCTGCAGCTTGCCGAACTCCACCTGAAAAATAATAAGCAGCCCGAAGCGATTGCCCTTCTGAAAAAGCTTTTGTTGGCAGAGCCTGACAATTTACGGATCCAAGTGCGGCTGGCAGATTTATACGCGGCGATGGGGCAATCCGGCGAGGCACTGGAAATGTACATTGCCGCAGCACAGCGAGCGTTGGCTCGCGCGGACCAGGCGGAATGCGAGCGGCTAGCCGACAAGGCCTTGCAAATCAACCCGAAGAATCTGCCCGCGTTGATTGTGAAAGCGCGTTCCTTCTCTTCCGTTGGCAATATCGCTCAGGCTGCGAAGATCTTGGAGCAAGTGCCCGATCTTGAAAAGGGCGGAGAGCCTGCCGAACTGCTGCTGGATTTGTACCTGAAGAACGCCAAGTGGGACGAAGCCACGACCATGGCCTTGAAGATTTTCGCTTCAGATGAAAAGAACTTTGGAGCAACGCAGAAAGTAACCGAGGCGCTGCTCGAACAAGGGCAAGGCGAACGGGCCATGTCTCTGCTTTCGCGCATTCGCATTCCGATGATTGACGGGGGCGAACATGAAGGCGTAGCTCACCTGCTAAACGAGTTGGCCGGACGGTTGCCGGGCAGGTTGGAGCCGCTCGAGTGGCTGGTCGACACCTACGGCCGGATGAGCGATTCGTTTCGTTTGCCAGATGCTCTGGCAAATTTGGGCGATGGCCTGGTTGCCGCAGGGAAAGTTGATCGTGCCAAGGAAGTTTTTGAGCAACTGCTCGAACGCGAACCGGAAAGCGACTCTGCAAAGCGCAAGCTAAACGACGTTCTTCGCAAACTCGGATTACTCGAACCGGAAGCGGCGCCGATGCTTGTGCCCGATCAACTGGGCATCCCGGAGACTTTGCAGGCAGAGCTGCAGAAGCCCGAAGCCCCGAAAGTTCGCCCCGGGTTACAGGAAGTAGCGCCCGAAGTTGCCGCGCAGAAGGCCACAGCCGCGCCAACCGAACCGCAATTGGATGAAGAGACACAGAAATTTATTGCGCAATCCTTGACCGACGTAGATTTATTCGCCAGCTATGGATTGACCCAGAAAGCCATCGGACTACTCGAGGCGATTTTGCGGCGTGCGCCAACGCATACGCCGACGTTGGAAAAACTTCTGGACTTTGTGCTTGGAGCTGGTGATGACCGGAGGACGGCCGAGCTCGCCGGTCAACTGGAACACATTCATGCGCAAAGCGGCGACACGCGCAGCAGCGAACGATTTGGCGAACTACGTCGTCGATTCCAGCGCGCCGCCGGACTTACCGATGAAGAGATTGCCGCGGCAGTGGCGGCGGCGATGCCGCAAGCCGTCGAAGCGGTTCCCGTTGAGGAAATTGCTGACCTTGAGACTGCCGAGCTCGGCGCAGAACTGACAGTGCAATCAAGTCTCGACCAAATTCCAGAAGTTTCCGTTGCGCCTGCGCCAGGGGAAACTCCGGAATCGCCCGTAGCGGGGCTCGAAGCCGCAGCGGTTGTTGCCGAAAGCGGACCCGAAGCGGTTCTGGATTTGCCGGAAATCGAAATCATTGAAGAAGCGCCGGTAACTCCAGCCAAACCACAGGCTGGTAGAACGGAAGAAGTCGATCTCTCCTCGGAATGGTCATCGCTACTTGAAGAGACGAAGGAGCTGGGCGCACACGTCGAGCAACCGGTGCCAGAACCCGCAGCACCTGTGGCCCCGGAACCAACCGTCGAAGAAATCGAGCTGAGCGATTTCCTGGTTGAGCCAGAAATAGGAAATGCGGCCAGAAAAGTTCCAGAAGCAGCGCATCCTGCTGAACCAAACAGAGAACATGGCGATTCCCTGGAATTTGAAGTGCCGGTCGAAGCAACTCCCACGGAAGAGCAAGCTTCTGCGTTGGCAGAGATTTCGTCGGAACTTCCGCTAGCGTCGCTTGAAGCGGCCGCGATTTCTGAAGCTGCTCCCGCCGCCGAAGAGGTGGTCGAAGAGCATGCCAGCGATTCCCTGCTGCCAGAGGAAGAATTGACGGCTTTGCCGGTCCCAGAGCGTAGCGAACTTGCCGCGGGAGGACCCGAACCGGAGCTGGAACTCCCCATGGCGGCTCTGCCCGAAGCGGCCGGACCGGAGCCGGAGTTCGAGTTGGACCAGGATTTCGAGCTAATTCTCGAACCGGAACCGGTCGTGCCCGCGCACGAAATGCTTTCCGAAATTCCGCTCGCGCCGCCTGCGCCAGACCGCCAACAAACGCGTGAAGTGCATGCGCGGGAGCGCGAAGAAGAACAAGGCGCGGCCCGCGTCAATGGGACCAGCTTCACTTCCGAGCAATTCCTGGCGGATCTGGCCAACGAAATCGATGAACTAGGCCTCGGCGAAATTGCCGAGAGCAAAAGCAAGACATTGCACTCCGATTCTGTCCGCGAACTTGGCAAAGCGCCTGGTTCTGTCTACCCCGATTTGGAATCCGGCCCGCTCAAGGAGGTATTTGAAGAGTTCCGCGCGGAATTGGGAGAGATGGGCGCGGAAGACGAAGACCTCGAGACCCACTACAATTTGGGAATTGCCTTCCGCGAGATGGGGTTGCTCGAAGAAGCGATTGGCGAATTTCAGAAAGTGGCCAAAGCCAACGACCACGGCAAAGCGTTCCGCTACGCGATGCAGTGCTGCACGCTATTGGGACTTGCGTTCATGGAAAAGGGCCAGCCCGCTATCGCCGCAATCTGGTATGAACGCGCACTTCTGACCCCCGGCATCGATTCGGAAAGTAAACTCGCATTGCGGTATGATTTGGGAGTGGCCCAAGAGTCGGCCGGCGATCTGGAAGCAGCCCTCAAGAGTTTCTCTCAGGTCTATGCCGTGAATATTGATTACCGGGACGTAGCGGATCGAATCGCTGCTCATCAGAAGCCGGCAGTCTGATCTCTTCGCCACCCACGAATAAGGGTCGCTCCACAACGAATGAATCGACTTTTGCGGGCATTAGCGGTCGTATTGTTGTTTGAAATGGGTGCGCTCCTTCTCTATCTGCCCTGGTCTTCCTTCTGGGAGCAGAATTATTTTTTCCACCAGCTTCCCGCGTTGATGCCTATTCTCTTGCATCCTTCAATCCGCGGTGTCGTCAGCGGAATCGGTGTGTTGGATATTCTGCTGGCATTTGGAATCTTCAATCCGCGTCCTACGCCTGCCCGTGTCCCTCCTCAATCCAATTCGTAGCACGCCGCTTCTCTGCTATGTCACAGATCGCCGGCAACTTTCCGTTTCAATCGACGAGCAATACTCCGCATTGATCGAGAGAATTACGCTGGCTGCACGGGCTGGAGTGACTTGGATTCAAGTTCGCGAAAAGGATCTTGAGGGAGCACAACTGGTTCAGATTGCGCGCACTGCAATTGCTAAGGTCGATCCAGTTTGTCGCCTCATCATCAACGATCGATTGGATGTTGCGGCGGCAGTAGGTGCAGCGGGAGTCCATCTCGGCGAAAAAAGCATTTCGATTGCAGATGCTAAGTTGTATGTTCGCGGTCGTGGCCCGAGCGAACACTTTTTAATTGGCAGCTCTGTCCATTCGCTCGAGGCAGCCCTAGCCGCCGAAGGCGCCGGCGCCGACTACGTGATTTTCGGGCCGGTTTTCGCCACCCCTGCAAAGGCTTCTTTTGGTCGGCCGCAGGGACTCGGCCGGTTGCACGAGGTTTGTTCGAAGCTCACTATCCCCGTCTTGGCTATCGGTGGAATCACCCCCGAGTCTGCCCGCCACTGTTACCTGAACGGTGCCGCTGGGATTGCAGGCATCCGCATCTTTCAAGAAGCAGAGAATCTCGACTCCCTTGTTCGGCAACTTCTCAGCAAAGGGTAGATCGTTCTGAGGCGTCTACTTTTCCATCATCCGGCGCAGCAACCTGATCTGCCCCGCATGGTAAATATCGTGAAAACAGACTCCGTAAAGCATCCGAACGTCTTTTTTGCTGAGACCACCCGGCAAAGCGCGGGCGATCGATTGTTCGAGCAAACGATGTTCCCGATCGAGTAGTCTCAGGTCCGACCGCCAAGCGGCTTCCGTGGCTTTCTTTTTTTCCGGGCGCGGAAAGAAATTGCGGCCTTTCAGAGCAAACGATCCGCGCTTCGCTCTGTCAAGCTGTCGGCGGACTGCATATTTCCAATAGGCAGAGTGGACAGCAAGTTCCCAGATATTGTGCCGGCCCGGAGCGGGTCGCCACGCAGCCTGCTTTGCCGAAAGGCCTTTTAGAGATTGTTTAAGATTTGGGCCGTGCCAGGTCTTTCGTTCATATCCGTCCTCGAGCAAAGATACCAATAGTTCTTCCTCCGACATAGAACTCTCCTAGTCGCAACCCGTAGCACCTAGCAGCATACATCGACTATTTTTCGGCAACAGCGGAACGCCGGGACTCCAGACGAAAAGTCAAAAGGAAGGGCAAAGGCAAGACTGACGGTCTCCACTCTGGCAGGTCAAGCACCGAGCCAACGTGCCACGGGCTTCCCCGACTGGGTGTGATCACAGATGACCCGCAACGCAGCAGTAATCGGGATTCCGAGGATCAATCCCATACCACCCCATACCCAGCCCCAGAAGAGCAAGGCGATGGTGATGGCGACGGCGTTCAGGCGAACCTGGCGGCCAACAAGTTGTGGCGCGATCAAGTTTTGCGCGATCACATGAATCGCCGTTAACACAAAGGCGATCAAAGCGAAATTCTTAACTGCGTGCCATTTGATGATCGCGAGCATGAAGCCGGGCAACCAGGCGAGTACCGCACCGATATAAGGGACCATGTTAAAGAAGCCGGAAGCAATACCCGCGAGCACCGGATAATCGAGGCCCAGCGCCAGAAAAAACATGCTGCTCAGGGCGATCACGACAAGCGTGACCACACTCATTCCAATCAGGTAATCACGCAGGACGTCTCGCAAATCGTCCAGAGTTTCTTTGACCTGAGTGCGCCGACTTACGGGAAAGAGTTGAAGAGTGGCGTGCCAGACTTCGCGCTTCCCAGCCAGCATGAAGAAAACCAAGAAGGGGACGAAGGTGGCTTCCAGTACCAACGCGTAGAGAGAACCAATGCCCCTCACAAGCAGATTGTGAACGATGCTGCCGTCCGCAGCAGGAGCAGCGGGCTGCTTAGGAGCGGGCCCGCTGGTGGTCAGCTCATCTACGCTGCCTTCCAACCCGCTTATTTTTCCTTGAATTAACCCAGTCGCCTGGCGCAGCGTACCCTTGTATTTGGGCCAATCTGCAGCAAAATCGCTCGAGCGATCGTAGAGCACATAACCACCGGCCGCGATGGTCATAATCAAGATAAGGACCATGATCAAAGATCCGACCGCGCGCGGAACCCGGAAGCGCTCCAGGAACTCAACGGCGGGATCGAGAAAATAGGCGAGCAACATGGAGAGCAGCAGAGTGATGACGACGCCCGCGGCGTAGTACAGGAACACCAGGATGATCGCGCCAGCGACCAAGCGCTGCGCGAAGTTCGAAGTTGATGGACTGATGACCAACGGACTCTCGGTCGTAGACACGTACCACCTCTTGTGACAATGAAGGTAACACAACCGGCTGAATTTCTGACCAGCGTTAGTGCGGAACGATGACGGCATTGGCAGGGGATTTGTTGCATGCTGGCCGACTAAGCAATCTATACTGGAGTCGACAAAGTGCGGGTTTACCCGTGCTAGAGTGCCAGATTGTAAATTTTGAGACGGAAAGACGCTGACGAGCATGGGGAAAGAACTGTTTGGAACGGACGGGGTGCGCGGGGTCCCGGGGACATATCCACTCGACGATCAAACATTATTCGCGATGGGTCGCGCAATCGGCGGCAATCTGCTGCGGGAGCATGGTTCGGCACACGTGCTGATTGGCATGGATACCAGGGAGTCCGGGCCGCACATCGCAGGAGTCTTGACGGCAGGGCTTTATAAGGCGGGCGCCACGGTGGCTTTTGCAGGTGTGATCACGACGCCGGGTGTAGCGTGCCTGGTGCGCCAGAACGATTTTCAAGCTGGCGTGGTGATTTCCGCTTCGCACAATCCCTATCACGATAACGGAGTGAAACTGTTTTCGCACGCGGGAATGAAGTTTGCGGACGCGGTCGAAGAACGTCTGGAAACAGAGATCCTCAAGTTGCGCACGGAACAGGTTCCGGGCCTGCTTCCTGCGCTTACCGCCAATCACGGGCTGCATGTGGAATACTTGGACTTCCTGCGTAGCCGGATGATTCCAGGGGCAAACCTGAATGGATTTCAAGTGGTGCTCGATTGCGCAAACGGTGCGGCCTACCAGTTGGGTCCGGAACTGTTTCGCTTGCTGGGTGCACAGGTACTACCCCTAAACGTAGATCCGGACGGCAGGAACATCAATGCTGGGTGCGGATCATTGCATCTCGAGGGGCTGCAGAAACAGGTGGTTCGGCAATCCGCGGCCATGGGGATTGCCTTTGATGGCGATGCGGACCGTGCTTTGTTTGTTAGCGGAAATGGAAAAGTCGTCAATGGAGATGGGGTATTGCTGGCAGCCGCGCGCTACTTGAAGTCGCAGAAGGCGCTAAAAAATGAGCGGGTGGTGGCGACGTCGATGTCCAACCTTGGATTGGAGCGAGTGCTCGTGCGTGAAGGAATGAGTCTAGCGCGTGCCGCTGTCGGCGACCGCTACGTTCTTGAAGAGATGTTGAAGTCGGGGAATAATCTTGGTGGAGAGCAGTCTGGGCATATTATTTTTCTTGATGATAGTCCGGCAGGGGATGGCCTGTTGACCGCAGTAAAGGTCGCGTCCCTGGTTTCCGTCTATGGCTCACTGGAGAAGCTGGTCGAAGGATTAAAACACTACCCACAAGTTATCGTAAACGTGAAGGTGAAGAACAAGCCCCCGCTTGAGACCTTGCCGGAAGTGGCGAGGGCGCTGGCTGAGGCGGAAAACACCCTGGGTGAAAACGGCCGGGTGGTGTTGCGGTATTCGGGCACGGAGCCGTTGGCGCGCGTGATGGTGGAAGCGGAACACGATGCTGACGTAGAGCGCTTCTCGCAATCGATTGCACGGGCGCTGCGCAATAGCATCGGGGCATAGGCTTCTACAGTGCAAGAAATCGCGTGGTGCTGCACCTTGCGGTTCTGCTGACGCAGTCGTGCCGGAAAGATTTTCGTGGACGCGATTGCGTGGATGCCGAGGGCGTAGCAACGGGAAAATCGTAATCGATTACGATCTGATCGAGGAGAATCACAATAACGATATTGTGATCTTGGGTTTGCCGATCACATCTTCTAAAGACTGTAGATGATCACGTCAAACACTGTGGAAAATTGTAGATCGGCAACACGGGACAAAGTGCCTTTGGCTGCTAAGGGTTTTGCTATCAACAACAAAGGCTTAGAGCTGCGGTGCATTCTATGTTGGCAAAGCGCGTGCAATCTATCGAAATAACGAATGTTATTGGCTTCCCGGGGTGGCCGGAACTCAACCTCGACTGAGTTAGCCGGTTATTGGGGGGTCGAATCTAGAGAAGGGGGCTTGCACCAGCCCCCTTTATTTTTCCCCGTCCGTTTATTCCCGGGTGTAGCGACTTCGGTTCTCTAGCGCGTGGCCAAACACTGCTCGGGCAGATGGAACTTGGCCAAAAAAATGAGCGGCCGGTGGGGGTGCCGACCGCTCTGGCGTGGGGGATGGAGGGTATGTATCTCGGGATCAGTTCGGCTTGTCGCATCTCCGAGGCCTTAGCCCTTCTACTGCGCTCGCGAGCAGCAGAACGACACACAGGGCGAAGATCGTAATGATCCTTTCACCCGCCTCGGCCGAACCAACCTCCCGATCACTGAGTAATTGTGAATCGAGCGCGCTTTTCGGTCACTAGCCCATGGGGTTCAATTGGGCCAGTACTTCGCTCTGGCACTTTAGATACTGGTCATCGGTACCGGCGCGCGTCCAAGCGAAAAATAGGGCGATGAGATCGGCCGAGCCCGAGCGAGGTAGCTACACTCGGCGAGGGCAATGCGTTATGCTTTTAAACCCATGCATGATCTGAATTATTTTCGGGACCACCTCGATGAATTCGCCGATATGGCGCGGAAACGGAATACGAAGCTCGATATCGAAGGATTTCTGAGGCTCGACAAAGAACGGCGCGAGTTGATTACCGCCAACGAACAGCGCAAAGCACAGCGGAACAGGGCCAGCGATGAAATTGCGCGGCTGAAGAAGGACAAACAGACCGCCAATGGATTGATCGCGGAAATGAAATTGGTTTCCGACGAGATAAAAACTTCCGATGAACGGATTACCAACCTGGATGCCCGCATAAGCGAAATTCTTCTGACCATACCGAATCTTCCGCATTCTAGCGTTCCATTTGGCGACAGCGCGGAAGGCAATGTAGAAGTACGGCGCTGGGGAAGTGCGCCAAAATTTGACTTTGAGCCCAAGCCGCATTGGGAAGTAGGTGAACGCGCGGGAATTTTAGATTTGGAAGCGGCGGCCCGCATTACCGGCGCCCGATTCGCGGTTTACAAGGGCTACGGCGCGAGGCTCGAGCGTGCACTGGCGAATTTCTTTCTCGATGTGCACACGAGCGAGCACGGCTACACCGAAATTCTTCCGCCGTTTTTGGTCAATACGGCTTCGCTCATGGGAGCCGGGCAGTTGCCGAAATTTGCCGCGGATCTATTTAAGTTGGAAGGCACGGATTTTTGGCTGACGCCCACTTCCGAAGTAGAACTGCATAATCTTTATCGCGACAAAACGTTAGCGGAAGAGGAGTTGCCGATTCCCCTGACGGCTTGGACTGCTTGCTTTCGCTCCGAGGCTGGGGCTGCGGGAAAGGATACGCGCGGAATTTTACGCCAACACCAATTCCAAAAGGTAGAGCTCTTTAAATTCACCCATCCCGATCAGAGCTACCAAGAGCACGAAGCTCTGGTCGGTAATGCCGAGAGAATTTTGCAAAAATTGGGATTGCATTACCGCACGATGCTGCTGTGCACCGCCGACATGGGATTCGCTTCCGCAAAAACCTATGATCTTGAAGTGTGGCTGCCTTCCAGTCGAGAGTTCCGCGAAATCTCGTCTTGCTCGAATTGCGAGTCGTTCCAGGCGCGCCGCGCGGGGATTCGCTTTAAGCCGAAGGGTGGTGGGCGGAGTGAATTCGTGCACACTCTAAACGGATCGGGATTGGCGGTCGGGCGGACTTGGATTGCCGTGGTTGAGAACTACCAACAGGCCGACGGATCGATTCTGCTCCCGGAAGTGCTCCGCCCTTATATGGGCATAGAGCGCATTCCGGCCCGCTAGATCGTTGGCCACGGGCAGCCCGGCAAATCGCCCTAATCCATTAATAACAAAAGGCTTGCCCCTTACCTTGCAGCAGGACGGATGGCCCGCCGGTACGCTTTAGGATTCGCAACCTATTGAATTCACACATTTTCGTTTGACGCCCCCCCGTTCCCTGCTTACACTCCCCTCAGGATACATTTCTGGACACTTACTGCTCGGTCCGGAGTTTGGCATAGGGTATGGCCTTTCTAGCACGCATGGTTCGCTATTTGTTTTGGGTGCTGATCGCTTCTTGGACCCTGCGGCTGCTAAGCCGCGTTGTTGGCAGCATGGCCACGACCGGTCGAGCGACCGAACCCGATGTGCTCGAACCGAACGAATCTGGGGGGCGCACGTTGGTTCGCGATCCCGTCTGTGGAATGCACGTAGCGGAAAGGATTGCAATCCCGCTGCGAGTTGACAACGAGTTGCTCCATTTCTGCTCGATGGAGTGCCGGGAGAAATATGTGAAGGGCACCCAAAAGTTAGCCGCGAACGCGTCGTAGTACCAACAGTTTAAAGGTGCGGCAGCACGGGGCTCTCTAGCAGCAAGGACTCGAAAAGAGCACAACGGAAAGGACCGATCCAGATGGCCACGGTCGCAAAACCTCCAATTGTAAGTCGCCCGAGCGGGGTACCCTCGATGGTGCCGCGCGTAGCACCGCGCGAAGAGCTCAATCCTTTTCGAATCGCGCAGATACAATTTGATATGGCCGCAGAAGTCTTGAAGCTCGATCAGGGGCTGCGGCAAGTATTGCGCACGCCGAAGCGAATTCTGGAAGTGTCTTTGCCAACAAAAATGGACAACGGCCAGATCAAGGTGCTGACGGGATATCGGGTGCAGCACAACGTAGCCCGCGGGCCCGGCAAGGGTGGCATTCGGTTTCACCCGAATGTAACCCTGGACGAAGTGAAGGCGCTGGCGGCCTGGATGACCTGGAAGACGGCTGTGGTGAACGTGCCGTTCGGAGGCGCCAAGGGCGGGGTGATTTGCGATCCGAAGCGGATGTCGAAAAGCGAACTAGAGCGCATGACGCGCCGGTACGCCAGCGAGATTCTTCCATTGATTGGACCGGATCAGGACATTCCCGCGCCGGACGTTTACACGGATTCGCAGACCATGGCCTGGATCATGGACACCTATTCCATGATGAAGGGGCATACCATCCCAGGCGTGGTGACGGGGAAGCCGATTTCGATCGGTGGATCGCTCGGCCGTGGGGAAGCAACGGCGCAGGGGCTGGTCTATGTGGTGGAAGAAGCGTGTAAGGTGAAGAAAATTTCGCTGCGCGGCGCGACTGTCGCGATTCAAGGATTTGGCAATGCCGGAGCGATTGCGGCACGGCTACTCTCAGAGAAGAAGGCCAAGATCATTGCGCTCAGCGATACCCGCGGCGGGGTGACAAACGCGCGCGGCATCGATCCGATCAAAGCGATTCGCTATAAGGAACGCTCGGGGACGGTCGTCGGAATGCCTGGAGCTTCGCGATTGTCAAACGATGATTTGCTGACGATGAAGTGCGACATCCTGGTACCAGCGGCCCTTGAGAATGTCATTACCCTGCAGAACGCCGAATCGGTAAAGGCCCGGATCGTGGCGGAAGCGGCAAACGGGCCGACGACTCCTCATGCCGATGAAATTCTGGCCCGCCGAGGGGTTACCGTTTTGCCGGACATCCTAGCAAACGCCGGCGGAGTGACCGTGAGCTACTTTGAATGGGTGCAAAACCAGGAAGGCTTGCTCTGGGATTCGAACGAAGTGAATGTGCGCTTACAGAAAATCATGCAGCGGGCATTCCAGGAAATGCTGGAGATGATGCGCAAGCACCACGTGCCGCCTCGGGCCGCGGCGATGGCGCTTGCGGTTGGACGAGTTGCGGAAGCCACGCTGGTTCGCGGCTTGTTTCCTTGATTCTGTACGATCAGTTCCTCAAACCAATCGCTAAGAACTCATAAAGTTTAAAGCCCAGGGCTCGCGCAAAAATACCTATTGCGCGACGCAAACCAAGACGCGTACATTCGCAGATGCCGGGCGTTTTTTGGAGTGAAGGGATTCAGCTTCACTCCGCGAAGCGTGACCGGCAATTTTCTTCTGAATAGATTGAGGCACGGACGACAATGAGCAATCATCATCTGACCAGTGTGGCGACGCCACCGATCCTGCTGACGATCGCGGGCTTCGATCCCAGTTGTGGGGCCGGAGTCGCAGCGGATTTGAAGACGTTTGCCGCCCACGGATGTTACGGAATTGCGGCGATCACTTCGCTTACGGTGCAGAACACACAAAAAGTGGAGGCGGTGCACAACACGCCGAGCGCCGAGTTGCGGGAACAACTGGAAGTACTGGTTGCGGACTGTGAGATCGCCGCGGTAAAGGTGGGGATGCTCGGAAATCGCGGAAATGCTGTGGTGGTTGCAGAATTTCTGGACGCGCACAAGTTCGCGCACATTGTGCATGACCCGGTGATGAAGTCGTCGAGCGGTTCTGAATTACTGGACACCGGCGGAATCAATTACATCGTTGCGGAATTGTTGAAGAAGTCGAGCATCATCACGCCGAACGTGCCGGAGGCTGAAATTTTGACGGGGATTACGATCAAAGATGTGGCGGATATGGAAGCAGCGGCACGAAAACTTGTAGAAATGGGTGCGCAAGCCGCGATTGTCAAAGGTGGGCACATGGAAAAAGCCATCGATGTGTTATTCGATGGCGCGGAAATACAGCAACTGAGCGGCGATCGGGTGAAACTGGAAAGTACTCACGGAACGGGTTGCACGTTTGCCTCAGCGATTGCGGCACAATTGGCCGCGGGAAGATCACTGATTGAAGCGATTACGCTCGCCAAAGCGTACGTCGTCAAGGCCATGGAGAAAGCGTATGCCATTGGGAAAGGCCGGGTCCCACTCGATCATTTTTATAGAATGAAGATCGAACAATTAACCCGCGGAACGCACGAGGTTCCTCAACATGGATTGCATCCAGCAGCGGAACCGACGCATTGAGAGTGATCTATAAAAAATCTCAGCTCTGGTAAGCGAATTTCCCGCCAACGATCGTCGCCACCGGACCACCCTGAAAGGAACGGCCATCGAAGGGGGAGTTCCGGGATCTGCTGGCGGTTTCCTTTACGTTGTAGGTCCAAGGACGATCGGTCGAGAGAATGGTAAGGTCGGCGAGTTCGCCCGTAGCGAGTTTGCGTTCTTTGCCCAACACGCGCGCCGGGCCCGTGGTGAACAGTTCCACCATGCGCATCAAGGAAATTTTACGAGTGTGAACTAACTGCTCCAGGGTGAGGCCAAGGGCGGTCTCAAATCCCAGAATGCCAAACGGAGCCTTATCGAACTCCACATCCTTTACTGCCGGTTCGTGAGGAGCATGATCGGTGGCGATGGCGTCGACAGTGCCGTCTCGAAGTCCGCGCCAGATTTCCTCGCGATCTTCGCGTGCCGCCAGGGGCGGATTCATCTTGAAGCGCGAATCGTAAGTGACGTCTTCATCGATCAAGGTGAAGTGATGCGGAGTCACTTCGCAGGTAACCTCGAGGCCATTCGCTTTCGCGTAGCGAACTTGATCGAGCGAAGCCTTGGCACTGATATGGGCAATATGTAGACGGCCACCAGTTAATTCCGCGACTTGTACGTCCCGTGCTACGCAGACAGATTCCGCCGCGGCTGGCATACCTGGAAGTCCCAATCGAGTGGAAGCGAGGCCCTCGCGCATTGCAGCACCGGCGGCAAGGGAAACATCTTCCGCGTGCTCGATCACCGGCAAATTCAGTGAGCGACAGTAATCCATAATCTGACGTGCTAGTTTTGCCGTAGCGATGGGTTTACCGTCATCAGAAACGGCGACGATGCCGGCTTCCTGCATGGCGGCGATGTCGGCGATGGCCTCGCCCTTGCTTCCGACGCTGGCCGCGCCGATCGGCCAAACGCGCACGTGGCCGTAAGCCTTGGCGCGGTCCACAATGAAACGCGTGATGGCAGCGTTATCGTTGACCGGCTTGGTGTTAGGCATGCAACAAACGACGGTGAATCCACCGCGCGCTGCAGCAAGTGTTCCCGTCTCGATGGTTTCGGAATTTTCCTGTCCGGGTTCGCGCAGGTGCGCGTGCATGTCGATAAAGCCCGGAGCGACAATCAGACCCGCGGCGTCAAAGACCGCTGCCTCCGTCCCGCGCGTGATTGTTCCAGCGGGAGCAATTTCGGCAACGCGCTCCCCATCGATCAGTACGTCAAGAATGGCGTCAGTTTTGGATGCGGGATCAAGCACGCGCCCGTTTTTAATCAGAAGCATTTGCAGATTCCTTGGCAGCGGACTGTGGTTTTCCTTCAAGCGCAGGATGCGGACCACCGGTCGCGCCGATCATCAGAAGATAAAGAATGGCCATGCGCACGGAAACGCCGTTGGTGACTTGCTCAAGCACCGCCGATTGCGGGCCGTCGGCTACCTCCGGAGTGATCTCGGTGCCGCGATTGATGGGCCCGGGATGCAAAATGAGCGCATCTTTTTTGGCCAGGCGCATGCGCTCCTGGTTTAGCTGGTACAGCAGGATGTAATCGCTTTTCGAAAGAGAAGGCTCGTCGAAGCGTTCGGTTTGCACGCGAAGAACGATGATGACGTCGGCGTCTTCCAGAGCTTCTTCGACGCGATACACGCAGCGGATAGGTGTGCCGGGCGGTCCGATTTTTTCAAGTTCGCGCGGAACCCACATCGCGGGCCCGCACAAAGTAAATTTGCAGCCAAATTTTCCGAGCAAGTGGATGTTGGAGCGGGCAACACGGGAGTGGGCAATGTCCCCGAGGATGGTGACGTTCAGATTGGCGAGGGAACCTATGCGATCGCGAATGGTTAGCGCGTCTAGCAGGCCCTGCGAGGGATGCTCATGCGTGCCGTCGCCGGCATTCACTACAGGAATTTCCAGATGACGCGCAATAAAATCGGCTGCGCCTGAGGAAGAGTGACGCATCACGAAGCAGTCCGGCTTCATGGCGTTCAGATTATTGGCGGTGTCCAGAAGGGTTTCACCCTTTTTGAGGCTAGAAGCTTCGGCTTGAAGATTCATCGTATCCGCCCCGAGTCGCGACGCAGCGGTACCGAAACTAAGACGGGTGCGCGTGGAATTTTCGAAAAACGCCAGCACCACCGTTTTCCCCCGAAGCGTAGCGAGTTTCTTCAAGGGATGCTTCTGAATCTCTTGAAATGGCTTTGCTTGATCGAGAATAAAGGTGAGTTCATCCCGAGAGAGCGGTTCTAGCGCTAATAAGTCGCGAAAACGGTAGGTCACATTTGCACTCGAGCGCCCAAACGCAGCTTAAAGAGATTCGGCCGCGGTTCGTAAACTATATTCTACGCGGCCGAGTGGCTGTACGCAAAAAAGACGGCCAGTCCTGCTAAGAGTCGACTCGATCGACCAGAACGACCCGCTCTTCGTTGTCGATTTCTTTCAACCGGACTTCGACAATTTCCGTTTCGCTGGTCTGTACATTTCGGCCGACGAACTGCGCTTCAATGGGCATCTCCCGATGGCCGCGGTCAATCAACACGCACAGTGAAACCCGCTTCGGCCTGCCCAGATCAAAAAGGCCGTTCATGGCCGCACGAATCGTGCGGCCGGTATAGAGGACGTCATCGACCAGCACCAGGTCCATTCGATCCACAGAAAAAGAGATCTGTGAAGATTGCAGCACGGCTTGCGGGGCAACTTTGGAAAGATCGTCACGATAAAGGGTGATATCGAGCGTGCCTACGGGAACTTCGACGCCATCGATTCCGCGCATGGCATGCGCGATGCGCTCGGCCAGGGGAACCCCGCGGCGGCGAACTCCGATCAGCGCCAGATTGCGCGTGCCCCCGCTACTCTCCACAATCTGGTGTGCGAGCCGCTGGAGTGTGCGGTCAATCTCGGCCGCGGACATCAGTTGCGATTTTTCTACAATGTGCATGCGCGTAATGCTAGCACAAGTCGAAACGATTGATCACACGCTGGCCGCGCCACTCGGTAGCGCCGTGCTAGACTTTCTCTGTTAGGAAACAGCGCTTCTTTTATTCCTGCGGCAAGGAAACTCCCATGATTCATTTTCGTAGAAGTTTGATCGCAATGGTTACAATGCTGCTGGTTCTAAGCGTTTCGAGCGCGCAGCATGGAGGAAGACCCACACCCCTCAAGACCAGTCGTCCGGTTTCCGCGAAGCCGAAATTGATTGTCATGATTGTTGTCGACCAGATGCGTGCCGATTACGTCGATAAGTTCCACGGCCAGTGGAACGGCGGACTGAAGCGTTTGGTCGAGCAAGGGGCATGGTTCCGCGAAGCAGCGTACCCGTATGCCGCGACGGAAACCTGCGTTGGACTCGCGACCATCTCAACGGGCTCCTACCCTTCTGACCATGGCATAGTGGGCAACGGATGGTGGGATCGCGATACACAGAAGATGGTCACTTGCACGAGCGACCCCAATCTGCGGAACACGGCTTACGCCGGAGGAACAGCCAAGGGCGGAGATTCCGCGTGGCGCATGCAAATGCCTTCCTTTGCGGAGGAATTGAAATTTCAAACTGGTGCCGCCACACGGATACTCACCTTCTCCTTGAAAGCGCGAGCTGCCATCACTCTGGCCGGACACAAGGCTGACGCAGCGACCTGGTTCGACTCGTCCACCGGTAGCTGGGTGAGTTCGCCGGCCTACGGCCTTATGCCATTTGTAGACGAGTTCGCTAGAAAACACCCAATCGCTGACGACTTGGGAAAAACCTGGTCGCTATCGCTTCCGCAATCCGCCTATTTATACGATGACAAAGCGGTAGGTGCTGCCGACGTGGATGGATGGACGGCAGGCTTTCCCCATGTTTTACGTGGAAAGAACGGCGACACTGCTCCCGATGAAACTTTTTACGCACAATGGTCCATGAGCCCTTTTGCCGATGTGTATCTAACCAAACTGGCAATAGCGGCGGTGGACTGGCTGGAACCGGGAAAGAGCGGAGCGACGGATTATTTAGGGGTGAGTTATTCGACGCTCGATTATGCTGGTCATACCTTCGGACCTCGCAGCCATGAAATCCAGGACATTCTCATTCGGCTGGACCACGACTTGGGAGAACTGTTCGCTGAGCTGGACAAGAAAGTAGGGAAAGGAAACTACGTTGTGGCGCTCACGGGCGATCACGGCGTTGCACCCATCCCAGTCGACATGCAATCAACGGGCGTCAATACAGGCGTAGTGAGTTTGCCCGAAGTGCAAGAGCGCATTGAAAAGGCTATGGAGCCATTCAACTACGGGAAGCCGGTGGTTGCCCGGATGGCTGGAAATGACATTTATTTTGCGCCGGGGATTTACAGCCAGTTGCAGCAAAATCCTGCCGCGATGCAAGCGGTCCGGGACGCAGTACTCAGCGTAACCGGTGTCGCTGCCCTTTTCCGTGTGGAAGAGGTAGCCAAAGAGAATGTCACGCTATCGAAGATGCGCTCAGCCTTTGCCTTGAGCTATTTTGCAGGTAGGAGCGGCGATCTGTTCGTTTTGCAGAAGCCCTACTGGCTACTAACCTCGATGACGGAAGGAACCGGGCGCCATACCGGAACGGGGCATGGCAGTCCCTACAACTACGACCAGCACGTGCCCATCTTCTTTATGGGATTTGGCATTCAACCGGGTGAATATTTTGCGCCGGTAACTCCTGCCGACATTGCCCCCACGTTTGCCGCTATGACTGGAGTAACCTTGGCGACCCGCGACGGGCATGTTCTAGCCGAAGCCCTGAAAAAGCGAGAGCAGGCGAACTAGGCCGCCCGGGCCAAGGGCAAACGGGCGGACTTTTCAACAGAGAGAAGCGATCGAAACCGCTTACCGCCCGAGAGGCTCCGTGCTATCCTCTCGCCCCGTGAGCTCCCCTGCCTACGTAGACCTCACTGTCGAGGTTGGCGCCGTGCGCCTCCCGAATCCCATACTCGCTGCGAGTGGAACCTTTGGCTACGGCTTGGAGTTTGCTCATCTTGTCGACTTCCGGCGCCTAGGTGGCTTCGTCACCAAAGGCATCTCCAGCGAGCCCATCGAAGGGGCTCCATCGCCACGGGTGTGCGAGACACCTTCGGGAATGCTGAATGCGGTGGGCTTACAGAACGTGGGGGTAGAAGCCTTCGCCTCCACTACGTTGCCACTGTTGCATAAATACAACACCAATGTCATCGTCAATGTTTTTGGGTATTGTCTTGAGGAGTATGTCAGGGTAATCGAGAGATTAGAGGGCGCGGAGGGGATTGCCGCCTACGAACTAAACATTTCCTGCCCTAACGTCAAGCGGGGTGGCATGCAGTTCGGTAGCAACCCTGCTCTGGTCGAAGAGGTCGTCGCGGCAGCGAAAAGCGTCGCACGAAAGCGTCCGTTGTGGGTGAAGTTGATGCCTCTTGTTACAGACATTGGACTTATCGCCAAATCAGCCGAAGCAGCTGGTGCGGACGCGCTCACCGTCGCGAACACCTACCCGGCAATGTCTGTCGATTTTCGCACTGGCAAATCAAGATTGGGGAACCCGACCGGTGGATTATCGGGTCCGGCGATCCGTCCCATCACGGTCAAACTGGTCTGGGAAGCCAAGAAAGCTGTGAGAATACCGATCATAGCCCTCGGTGGGATCGAACGAGCTGCCGACATTCTGGAATATCTCGCTGTTGGCGCCTCGGCGGTACAGGTCGGAACGGCCAGCTTTACTGACCCTGCGATCAGTGAGCAATTAGCGCGCGATTTGGCAAAGGCCGTAAGTGAGGCTAACGTCTTAACTATCAGTGATTTAAAGGAGAAAGTTGCGGTAAATTTTGGTTGACATAACGCGGTCATTTCGCTACACTTTTTACATGGTTCGTAGCAGAAAGAACACACTATGAGACGACCACTCTTTCTCGCTTGGGCAGCGATTCGCTGGATTCTTCTGATGTTTCTCATCGCGCCAGTGATGGAGGCCCCCTTGGTGGCGCATCTGAGTGAGCAGGTGAGGCCCATCAAGACCTGGGTTGGCAACGCCAGTTGGTACGGGCCGGAATTCGACGGTAAGAAGACCGCGAGCGGTGAGAGGTTTGACGCGGAAAGCCTTACTGCCGCTCACCCGAACCTCCCCTTCAATTCCTGGGTCAAGATCGTCAACACGCGAAATGGCAAGTTTGAGTTTGTTCGTATTAATGACCGCGGTCCGTATCAAGAAGGACGCGAAATTGATGTATCCTACCGGGTAGCCCGGAAGATTGGCCTCGTCCACTCTGGTGTGAGCCAGGTGCGGCTGGAACTCTTGTTACTGCCGCCCAAGCCGAACCAGGTAGAGCAAAGCCAGAACTAAAGCTTCAGGGCGAGCCCTGAACAGTGACCTTCGACGCCCATCCACGAAGCAGCTTAATTGTAGCCCTGGATTTCGATTCCCTTGCTAGCGCTCTGAAATTTGCCAAGAATATTGCCGATCTTGTCGGCTTATTCAAAATCGGCAACCAGCTGTTCACCGCTGCGGGTCCTGAAGCCGTTCGCCAGGTGGCACAACTCGGCCCAGGGATCTTTCTCGACCTGAAGTATCACGACATTCCGAATACCGTGGCCGGAGCGGTACTTGCAGCGGCGGCGTTGCCGGGCGTCGAACTGGTGAACGTTCATGCCCTAGGCGGAGCCGCGATGATGCAAGCGGCAGTGCAGGCGATCAGTGCGGGAGTGCCGATGGGCGAAGACCGTCCTCGTCTGCTGGCAGTTACGGTGCTGACGAGCATGGACCACAAATCAATGCGTGAGGTGGGGATCGGAGGCCTCCCGCAGTCACGCGTGTTGCAGCTTGCCAAGCTGGCCAAGAAAAGTGGTGTAGACGGCGTCGTTGCCTCGGTCCGGGAAGCGAAAGCCATCCGCAAGGCCTGTGGGCGGGAGTTCCTGATTGTGACGCCCGGGGTGCGGTCAAAGGACCAAGGCAGTGTCGAGGAGAAGGATGATCAGGCACGGACGGCCACACCGCAAGAAGCGATTCGAGCAGGCGCAGATTTCCTGGTGGTAGGACGGCCGGTCTTGGCAGCGGCGGATCCGCGGGCGGCAGCGGCACAAATAGTAGAGGAGATGGCCAGCGCCAAGTAGCAGCGGATTTTGTTCTCCCGCGCAATCGTCGTAGCATCAAATGATTTCCGAGCTACGCAAATCGTTTTCCATGATTTCCGGGACGAGAATTCTTGAGCGCTCCTCTAAAAAGCGTAATTGTTGGAACGGCGGGGCACATCGACCACGGAAAGTCTTCGCTCGTTCAAGCGCTGACCGGGACCGATCCGGACCGGCTCGAAGAAGAAAAACGCCGTGGCATTACGATTGATTTAGGTTTTGCGTTCCTCGAAGAAAGTGGCGTGCGCTTGGGGTTTGTTGACGTTCCAGGGCATGAGCGTTTCGTTAAAAACATGTTGGCAGGCGCGTCCGGGGTGGATGTGTTGCTATTGGTTGTTGCCTCGGACGAAGCCATAAAGCCGCAAACCCGCGAGCACTTTGATATTTGCCGATTGCTGGGTGTCCGGCGTGGCGTAATTGCATTAACGAAAATCGATCGTGTCGATGCCGATACGCAGGAATTCTCGCGGCTGCAGATTGAGGAATTTGTAAAGAGATCGTTTCTTGAGGGAGCGCCGATTGTGGCGGTGAGTGCCAAGACTGGCGCAGGGCTCAGTCGGTTAAAGAGTGCGCTACTCGAGGCAGCGCGGGAAACGGCGCCAAAAGATCCACGCCACTATTTTCGTCTGCCGATCGACCGTTCGTTTTCCGTGAAAGGATTCGGAACGGTGGTCACCGGGACGCTTGTGGCCGGGCAAATTACGACGGACCAAGATGTGGAGTTGCTGCCAGGAGCGAGAAAATTGCGAGTTCGCGGGCTAGAGACCGGTGGCCAGACTGTGGCCTATGCCGAGGCAGGCCAACGGACCGCCGTGAATCTCGCGGGGATCGAACATACCGGCATTGGGCGGGGGATGACGCTGGTAACCCCGGGAAAATTCCGGGCGTCCCGCAGAATCGACGCGCGGCTCGAACTGCTCCCAGGCGCCCGACCCTTGAAGCATCGTGCCCAGATTCATTTTCATTCCGGGACCTCTGAAACGACCGGCGAAGTTCTGCTCTATGAAAAGACGGAGCTTCTGCCGGGAGAATGCGGGTGGGCGCAGATTCGTTTACAAAAAGAAGTAGTGCTGGTGCGGGGAGATCGATTTATTGTACGCCAATCGTCGCCGCTCGTTACCATCGGCGGCGGCGCGGTCCTAGACCCACTGGCGCGAAGGCCTTTGAGGAAAGACGTGGGCCGCGCGGCATTTTTGCAAGTGCTCGAGCACGGTTCCCGGGCGGAGATCGTGCGTGCGATAACGGAGCGAAATGTTTTGGGTGTCGGACTGGATGATATTGTGCGCCAAACGGGGTGGCTCGAGGATGAAATTCGGAATGCCGCAGAAACTCTTGCCGCCTCTAGCCAGGTAAGGATCGTTTCAAGCGAACCCTTGCTGCTGTTTTCCGAGAAATTGTTTGGCGGCATTTGCGAAAAGCTCGAGACACGCGTGAAACAATTTCACGCCGACAACCCGCTCGTACCGGGAATAGCGCGCGAAGAGTTGAAGGCAGTACTCGGCAAGCGTCTGAGGACGGAAACATTTGCGGCGGCTCTCCTAGAACTGGTTGCAAAGAAAAAACTAGAGGTGCAGGGTGAGCTTGTGAAGAGACCCGGCCGAGAGGTTACACTCACGGCCGAGGAGGCAATGGCCAAAGAGAAGATTGGCGAAGCTTTCCGGGTGGCGGGCTTGAAGGTGCCCTCGGCGAAAGAAGTTCTATCGCAATTGTCGATGGAGAGCCGGCACGCGGAAAAGCTTCTGCAGATATTGTTGCGGGAAAAAATGCTGATTCGCCTCTCTCCGGAATTGATTTTTCACCAGGAAGCGTTGCGTAAACTTGCCGGGTTGTTGCAAAGCTATAAAAAATCCCAAGGCGAGCGAATGAGCGTAGTTTCCTTTAAAGAGCTCACCGGGGTCACCAGGAAATATGCGATTCCCCTGTTGGAATATCTCGACAGACAACGACTGACGCGGCGAGCGGGCGACGAGCGTGTTATCCTGTAGGACATCAAATGGCATGACTTTGCCGTGTAGCGTAGGCTACCGAAGTTGTTCGGCACAGGCCGGCGAAGAATTGCTTGGAGGCAGTGCATGGGTGAATTTAGCATTTTTCATTGGCTGGTCGTTTTGGCCATTGTGCTTATTTTATTTGGCGGTCGCAAGATTCCCGAAGTGATGAAGGGTCTCGGAGAGGGTATCCGAAATTTCAAAGACGGCATGGCCGGCTCGCAAACCCCGGGTCCGTCTACCTCTCTATCCGTTGCGGCTCCAATCGGGCTCACGGCCAAGCCTGCTAACGGTCAAGTTTCGCTCCATTGGAATTCAAGCGGCGCCGCTTCCTATCACGTCAAACGTTCCGGAACGAGCGGTGGTCCCTACGCGCGAATCGCCTCGACCTCGGACACCTTCTATACCGATGGGGGTTTAGCTGCGGGAACAACGTTTTATTATGTGGTCTCCTCGACAAGCGCTTCTGGGGAAAGCGAGAACTCCTTGGAAGTGAGCGCAACCATCGCTTGATTTCTAGAGCGCTGCTCGATAAATTATCGAAGTAGTAATCGCAATCTGATACTGTACGGATTCTCAACCAGTGTTTCCGCTCGACCCTGTTTTCGCCTTCCCTACCTCCAGGTTTCCGCCGCCCTTTCCGTCACCGCCAGCACCCCCTGTAAGTCCTTTGTTTCAAGTTCTTAGGAGAAACGAAGAGAGTCGCAGCAGCCCTCTGATGTTGCGAAGTTGCCAATGGCTCCAACAAAAACAGGACCTTGGTTCAGTAGTTTCCGAGCAACTTTTTCCTCAGACTTGGGTATAAGAGGGTAACCCGGGAAACAGAAAGCAAAAAAAATCGAGGAGAAGGAAAATGACGATCAAGTTCTCAAAGTGGAATCTTGTTCCCGCAATGGTCTTCTTGTTCAGCACAGTAGCGTTGGCACAAACTCCGACGAGTACTCCCGGCACGACGCCCAGCACGCCGGCAGCGGATCCGTCGATTGCCCAGCGCAAGGAAAACCAGCAGGACCGCATCGCTCAGGGAATCAAGAGCGGGCAGTTGACGGCTGGTGAGACTTCAAATCTCGAAACCAAGGAAGCTGCCATCAATGGCGAGACTCGTGCGGATCGCGCGGCCAACGGCGGCAAGCTGACCCAAGCGGAAAAACAACAGGTCAACCAGCAACAGAACCAATTGTCAAAGCAGATCTACAACGATAAGCACAACGCCAACACCGCCCAGTATGGCAACAACCAAGTTGGCCAGCGCCGCGAGAACCAACAGGACCGCATCGCTCAGGGTGTCAAGAGCGGACAGTTGACCGCCGGTGAAACTGCCAAGCTCGAAAATCAGCAAAAAGGAATCAACCAGCAGGTAGCGGCAGATCGCTCGGCAAACGGTGGCAAGCTGACGCCTGGTGAAAAGCAACAGGTGAACAAAGAGCAGAACAATGCCTCGAAGAATATTTACAACAAGAAGCACAACGGCAAAACGCAACCGGGAGCAAAGAAGTAATCAACAGCCACAGACGATGAAACGAATTGAAGAAGCGCCCCAGAGGTCAGGGCGCTTTTTCTTTTTGCAGCTTCGTGAACTTGTTCAGGAAAGTCCCTGTTCAGACCAGCCGAGCTCTTCAAGCGAGGTCAGCAAGTGCGAAAGGGGAAGACCGACTACATTGAAATAGCAGCCTTCAATGCGTGGAATGTAGCGGCCGGCACGGCCCTGAATGCCGTAAGCGCCAGCCTTATCGCTGGTCTCTTCGCTGGTGAGGTAGCGAGAGATCTCATCGTCGGAAATGGGGGCAAAGTGCACGAGGGTGGTTTCTACAAATTGGCGGCGCTCCGCATCGGGCAGACGAACGAGTGAAACGCCAGTTAGGACAGAATGCGTGCGGCCCGAAAGTTGCTCCAACATACGGCGGGCCTCGTCTCTAGAACGAGGTTTGCCGAGAACGTGGCCATCTAGAGCGACGACGGTATCGGCGGCGATGACAATCGCCGGGCCCACGGCCCGAGCGGCAACCAGGTCGGCTTTGGCATTTGCCAGACGCTGAACTAATTGAGAGGGATTTTCATGCGGATAGGGAGTTTCATCGACAGCTGAGGAAAGCACCGAAAACGAAATGCCAGCATCGCGAAGAATTTCTGCGCGACGCGGGGAGGCGGAGGCCAGAATGATTTTCATGAGTAGCCCGGCCAGAATACTACAGACAGTGTGAAGAAACAGCTGTGCTTTGGTCGAGAGACGGAAGGGAATGTCGCGGTTCGGCAGTGATCGAAGGCCGAAGGAAATCCTGGGTGGCTGGCTTCCGTATGTTTACGATTCGCGATTCTTTCAGGTCCCGTTGTTAGACGAGCCCACAGGAGCAGCCGACCGAAGCCAGATTGCTACAACTGGCGGGAGCGCCGGAAAGAGGTGAAGGCGAAGGCGACAAAAAGCAAACCCACGAGTACGGGGAGAACGATAAGCCAACGAGCGGCGTCGCGGCTCCAGGCACGAATGGCGGAGTTAAACCACGCTAAGGCGAGAACGGCAAAGCTGGCGCCCATCATTTCATGGAACAGCTGCCTCAGCACACGCCACAGGCGGCGGAAACCACCCGGCTCGCCCGCGCGAGGTCCGCTTCCTCCCGTGGCAACTCTAGACATAGAAACAGTTTAGCGCAGATTGTAGCGAAGGAAGGACTGCCGGATTCGAGGGGACGCAACTACCCGGCCGGCCGTACAGGTGCTAGGACTATGAATGAATTGAGTACAACGTGAAAACAGGTTCTTGTATCGAATTTAGTGTCCGCCTACAATCAGGTTTAGAAGTACTGGGGAGCTATCCTTGCAACTCGACGATCACCTCAAAAACCTTCTGCGTGAACTTGGACATGCGATCAATGACACGGTTTCCGAGTCGGACCGAATTACCGGTGCGATAGCCGGAGTGCGCGCGCACGGGTATGACATTGTGCTGAAGCTGGATGCCACGATCGGTCTAGCCAAACGCGATGGGTCGGGCGAAGATGAGCCTCGGTTGAGCACCCAGGATCGGCGGTTCCTGGAATCTTTGCGGATTCAAGTGGACCAGGGATCACTGGAACAAGATACGGAAAAAAAGCTGTTGCCGCGTTTGAGCATGACGCCACAGGATGTGCGATTTCTAAAATCACTGCGGATTGCGACGGAAGACCTCGAATGAGCAAGAAGATTCAATGGGCGGGGTTGCTCGCGGCGGGGTTGCTCGGATGGTGCACCTTCGGTGTGACACAGGCCGCGGCCCAAGATCCAATCCTTACGCCGATCCTTGTCAATACCGCTGCGCCCATTGTCGTGGGTGCCGTCGAAGCGTTGGTGAAACCAAAGCAGCCTAACGGGACGGTGAAGTATGAAGGGTATGTAATGCATGCCAACAGCGCTCAAGTCACTGTGCGTTCAAAATACAGTGAGACGTCCTTGCAAACGTTTCCGCTCGCTGGCGGCGCTGCCAGCAAGATGCAAACGTACATTGATCAGGGCGGTTTCAAATACGGGGACAAGATTACCATTTATTACAACTCACGTTTCCAGGCGGTAAAATTCAAAGGTAAGCCTTCGCAGTCCCCCTAACGCAGAGGCGTTATGATTCGCCTTCCCGCTGTCGCTGGGCAATTCTATCCGGGCAATGCTCGAGAACTCGCGGCCCTGATTCATCGATTCCTCAAAGAAAATGGAGAACAGGAGACCAGCAAGGTGCGGGCATGTTTGGTGCCGCACGCTGGCTATATTTATTCGGGACATGTGGCGGCTGCGGTCTTTTCCCGAATCGAAATTCCCCGGAAAATTTTGATTTTAGGGGTGCGGCATCAACCGCACGGCGAACCACTGGCCATCATGTCGCACGGACAATGGAGGACTCCATTCGGTGATGTAACGATCGATCGAGATCTGGGGTTGCGACTACGCGGGGCGTGTCCGGAGTTGCAAGAGGATGAGGTGGCCCACAGCCGGGAGCATTCGATAGAAGTGGAAATGCCCTTCCTGCAGGTGTTGCAGCCGCATTTCACGTTCGTGCCGATCCTGTTTGGAACGACCTCAGTAGATGAATTGGTGAGGATTGGAGAAGGGATCGCTCGAGTGGTGGAAAAGTTCGAAGAACAAGTGTTGCTGGTGACTTCCTCGGATATGAATCATTACGAGGATGAAGCGACGACCCGCCGAAAAGATCAACGAGCCATTGAAAGCATGGTGCGGCTGGACCCAGTAGGCTTATACGACGTTTGCAAGCGAGAACGAATCTCGATGTGCGGACTGGGTCCGGCAATAGTGACATTGAGTGCGATGAAAAAAATGGGATTGCAAAGTGGCGAGCTAGTGAAGTACGGAACTTCGGGAGAGATTTCCGGAGACTATGATTCCGTTGTGGGATATGCGGGAATGATCTTCCACTAAAACTGCAGCTTCCACTTAAGGAAAACGGCCCAATGGTAAAATTAGTGCGGTCGTCCTCCGCCGCCGGATGGATGGGACGAGCCGGAAGAGCCGGAAGAGCGGGAAGAGCCGCTGCCAAAACTGCTGCCGCCGCTACCCGATTGCGAGGCGGCCCAACTGCTGCCGCTGCGTGGTGGTGCGGGCGCAGCGGGAGGGCGCGGAGGAGCAGAGGTACTCGTCCGAGAAGAACGGAGACTTGCTGAGCCAACATGGGTAGCATTGGTTGTAGGACTGGCGATCGAATCTTTTTCAGCAGACTTTTCTTCGCTTGCTCGGAGCGCAGATGAGGATTCCGTCTGTTTTGCTTCATTGGCGTTTACAAAGCGATGTTCGTTCGGATCGTAAACAATCGAAGAGCGGCGGAGGAAAGAAGTTTCGCGGGCGACTAGACTGGCCGGCACAATTGTGCGGGAGACGCGAGCCGGTGCAGGAACGACGGTCGGGTGCGCCGAGAGGGCCGTGGCACCGGGAGCTTTGAGCACGGACAGCTTTTCGCCGCTGGCAACAGGCACGGGTTTACCGATTGTTCCATTTTCTAGCGGATAGAGGCCCTGCGCGAGATTCAGTGGGGCCTTGCCAGGTTTATCTCCCACATTGAGTGGCACGATGCCGACGGTATTGCCGGACTTGACGAAAACAGCGGTCACCGGACGATACGGCTGTGGTCGTCCGTAAAACGTGCTGCCAGGATTCCAGAGCCATCCGTAGGGGGCCGAGTAAATCCAACCTCCGTAGTGGTAAGGCAGCCATCCCCACGGAGCCGAACCGATGAAAGACCAACCGATGCTGGCATCGTAAATCCAGTTGCCATCGTTAAATGGGTTCCAAGCCCAGCCCAAGCCAAACGGGCGCCAATAATTGTAGCCACCCACATTCATCCATGATCCGTAGGTGTATAAATCGGAGTACCCAGAGACATAAGAGGCGTTGCCGTAGGTGGTGGAAGCCTGCGAATCGACCAGCTGTTCGTTTTGGACGCGACTGGATACCCAACGGTCAAAATCGTCGCCAAGCAGGGCCTCGGTGACCATTTGATTGGTGGGATCGCTAGCCTGTACGGAAAGGGAGTGGCCTTTGTCTAACGGAGTGGCGTTTTCGTTCTGGAGAACGATTACCCGGCCGGATTGAACGGTCACGGTGCTGCCATTATCAAAATTTTCCAGTCGAAACGTCGCCCGACCAGATACTTCCACAGAAAAATCGCCGCCGGTAACACTGAAGTAGTCGCCATTTTGCGAGCGATCGTAGAAAGAAGCAGAACCCTGGCGCAAGATCAGGCGGGTGACGCGGGCGCCGTCACGCAGCGAGAGATCGTAGAATTCCAAGATTGTATTTGCGTTGAGAAAAGCCATTGCGCCATTTTCAAATTCAACTTCGGCCCGACCGCTTCCGGTCGAAAGAACATTGCCCTGACGAATCGGCAGATTGAGCGGTGCAGACTCCCAGATTGCTTGGGTGTCGGTAATCGGATCATTGTGAAACTCGCGGGTGTAGCGGACATCGCCTTGGACGAGGCTTAAGCGAACGATACGGGCATGACTGGAATCGGCCCAGGCTGGTGAAGCGAGTAGAGCGGCAACGATAAATAGAATAGAGCGGAAAAGCAGGAAAGTACGCTTCATAGCACCACCTTCAACCGTCGGGGCATCCTCAGGTTTAGACGATACCGCAAATCAGAGGGTTGCGTTGGGTAGAAATGGGTTGGCCGAAATCGAATCCATGCGGCTTGTTCCGGAAGTTCCTCCTCGCGAGCCGAGGAACGGGGCGAAAAGGGCCAACCGGCGATCGGCCGGGAGCAAAATCCCGTCGCTAAACTGATGATAAGTAGATGTTTAATGATTTCGTAACACTCTAAAGTCCTGGGAAGTACGGGGCGCGTCAGAAGCCAGCTGCGGCGGCCTGTTTTTGGGCAAAGGCGGGCCGGGCGAGAAGTAGTGGTATGATTTTTCGATTATGGCCAAAATCGCAACGCGTGTTTCACAGCTAACCGGCGAAGGAGCACTGGCCGTCTACACCCGCGCGAAAGAACTCGAGCGGCAAGGCCGTTCGATTATTCACCTGGAATTGGGCGAACCGGACTTTCATCCGGCGGCACCGGTCGTCGATGCCCTGCGCGCCGCCGCAGCCAATGGACATGATCGCTATGTCTCCACACGCGGAATCCCGTTGCTTCGAGAAGCCATCGCCGAGTATTTGAAGCGAACCCGAAAGTTGGACGTGCGACCGGAACTGGTTCTGGTGGCGCCGGGATGCAAAATGGCCTTGGCGTTGGCGATGATGGCGCTCATTGAACCGGGGGATGAAGTGCTCTATCCCGATCCGGGCTTTCCGATCTATCCCTCGTTTACCAGAGGGTTGGGAGCGACTGCGGTGCCCTACGCGCTCGTTGAGCGGAATGAGTTTCAGCCGAATGTGGCGGAGATGGCTCTAAAGATCACCCCCAAAACGAAGGCGTTGATTTTTAATTCACCGAACAATCCAACCGGAACTGTATTTTCAGAAGGCGTGTTACATCAGATTGCAGAACTCGCGCGAAAGCATGATTTGTGGGTGATTGCCGACGAAATTTACGCGCGGATATTGTTTAGCGGTGAGTACAAATCGATCTGGTCACTGCCGGGGATGGCCGAACGCACTGTCCTCATCGACGGATTTTCCAAAACTTTCGCGATGACGGGCTGGCGGCTGGGATACGCGGTAGCGCAAAAACACGTGATCGATGCGCTCGATCTATTGGTGCTGAACACCTTCACCTGCGCTGCGGAATTCACCCAGATTGCTGCCATTGAAGCGTTAGCGGACATTACCAGTGCTGTTCCGGCAATGGTCGAGGAGTACCGCAAGCGCAGGGACCTGTTTGTAGCGAAGTTGAATAAAATTCCCGGATTCCGGTGCCAGTTGCCAGATGGCGCTTTCTACGCCTGGGTAAACGTTGAGGAGACTGGGCGCTCGGCCGAAGAAGTGCAGAAACAGCTACTGGAGGAAGTGGGAGTCGCGGGTATTGCCGGGGCCGCCTTTGGAGCCGAAGGCAAGAATTTTCTGCGATTTTCACTCGTAAGTGCGCCGCACTTGCTTGAAGAGGCTCTCGACCGCATAGAGCGAATTGCCCAGAATTGGCGCCTCGCGGCGGCGCGTTAAGAGGCCAACGCCGTCCGTTTCCCCGCTTACCGCTCGGGCCGTAAAGCCAGTGACATTCGGCTGGGGATATCAGGCCCGTTAAAGTGAGGTCATTTGTTGCTCGACGTTCTGCTTCGCGATGCCGAGCGTTGCCCCGCCACAACTAGCGGCACAGTAAGACGGCGACCACAGGGCATTTTTCCGCAAGTCGCAAGAGGTGCTGGGGGTAGCAAAAAACATCACCGTCAGCGAGTCCTGCGGCGAGTGATACGTCAGCGTTCAAACCGAACGTGAAGTCGCACCGCCGCAGCACCCAGCAACATCAGCAGTTGGCTTGCACTGGGCTGTCGTCAATTGATGTCAAGGAGATCGCGAACCATGAGCGAGACTTTTAAATATACGGCGTGGAATAAGGTAGAACGTGAGTTTCTGAACGAAAAGATTGACCGCGAAATGATTACGGGGGACAAGTTGATGCTGGCGCGGGTGTACATCAAAAAGGGTGGTCACGTACCGAAACATCAGCATCACAACGAGCAGGTCACCTACATCCTCGAGGGCTCGCTGAAGTTTGCGATCGATGGCCGAGAGTTAATCGTGAAAACGGGCGAAGTGCTTTGCATTCCTTCCAACATGCCGCACGAAGCCTGGGCCCTCGAAGATACGCTCGATCTAGACGTGTTCACGCCGCCGCGCGAGGATTGGCTCGACAAAACGGATGACTACCTGCGGCGCTAGACATTAGTAGGGATTGTGCGCAGCGCTTGAAGATTTGAGGACGCCATCGTGTACTGAGAGAGTGTACCGCTCGCCCTGGCCTTGCCAGGATTTGAGCTGGAAGGTTTCGTTCGGCGCAACCCGATGGACACGAATTCCCTCAAAGGTCAGCGGCAGCTTGTGCGCGCAGACCTCTGGTTTCTTGTCTGCTAGCAGAAAATAGGCTGGACCTTGGCCGACAACATAGGCGGTACCGTCCGGCTCGATAAGCACCGCCGCATTTTCTTCGACAGCAATCGCGCGAACCTGTTTGGTCCATCCGTCCTCTAGAATGCGGGCCATGAATACGAACAAACGTCCCAGGCGATCACGTTTCACAAAATGAGTGTCGGTGATGACATCCGCCAGGAGCGGAAGGCTGAGGAACTCGCGGGTGAGAGTCACTTTATTTCCGTATGGATCGGCTAAGGCTTCCGGTGAATGAATGGTGTCAATTAGCGAAGAGAAAGAAAAGTCGCCCCAACTGGGGTACTCGGCTGGAATAGGATTTGCCTTCATCCAGCCCCCCATCGCGAATTTGTAGAAATCTTGGCAGGGCTTACAGGAAGGATCGAGATTGCTCAGGGAAAAGCCCCAAGGTGCATCAGCGTTTGCCGCAAGTCCAGCCGAGAGGATCAAAACAAGGGAAAGGGCCAAGAGCACAGCGGCGCTTAAGGCCAGCAGATTGCGACGACGATTCATCCTTCACCTCAGTTTACTCGAGCCAAGGAACAAAGTGGCGCAGGAAGTCAGTGTAGCAAAACAGCGTCGGCGACGCAGGCGTCGCCGCGCTTCAGGGAATTGAAGAAAGTTAGTTAGGAGCCCTGGCAGCAAGGGTGTCGAGGGGGGCGCGAAACTCAGTTGGCCGGCGCGTTAGCAGGAGGCAGATAGGCCTTAGCGTACTTGGCCGTGTCCACTTTTTTCCAATCGCCACGCAAGATGCCTTCGCGGATCTGCGCAGGTGTTTTGCCCTTGCGCGTTTGCTCGTAGGAATAAAACGCTTCCTTGATGCAGATATCGCAACCCGAACCATGGCGGCTAACGAAGCAGTCGAGCAGACTTCCGTGGCCCTGGCTGCGGTCGCAATGGCAGTAGCACGGCTGTTGATAGAGAACCTTTTTTACCCGGCCGGCGACCAAGTAGGCATTGAATATTTCTATATTGTCGGAGTAAATCGAGGCTTCCATCGTTGCTGGCAGGGTGCCGGTAGGCGGTTCGGCGTGAAAGGCGGGGGTGGGTTCGGCGGTATTTTGCTCGTGCATCCCAGGCATATCTTGCGAAGCTGAGGAAGCAAATTGCGGAATCCCCAGAAGTGCCGAAGCGCTGGCCAGCAGAGTTAGAGCGAACCATAGTTTGCCCAGAATCTTCATAAGAGCCTCTCCCACACGATTATCTTCCTACTCTACGGGGGTTCCCATCGAATTTCCACCCAGTTGCCCGATCCAGCATGACGCTAGCTCAAGGCAGATGTACGACAGCGATGCGAACGGGTTGCAGCTTGGTGGTGTCGAGAATGTGCTGGCCATTGAGGTTGTCGATTTGTGAGTTCAGGATGAAATAGAAATCGTCTCCACGAATGGCGCCGGTTGTGGGGCTTTTCAGGAAATTTTGGACTACTGTTGTTTTGACGACGCGAACCCCGTCCGGGGATAAGCGGAAAACCGCGACCCGGGGAGTACCGATGCCATTCTGAACGGCAATCAAGCTGCCTTTGTGCCAGTACAGGCCATCGATTCCCGCCAAGGTATTGTGCGCAGTTGGGTCGAGTTCGAGAGTCGCGCCCGATTTCAAATCGATACGCAGAACACCCAATTGATCGGCTAAGTAGAGAGTTTCGTCGTCATCAGTTATGGCGATGCCGTTTGGAGCCAGCAGTTGCCGTGACGTTGTTAAAGGCGTGAAAGCCCCGGATATCGAATCGAAGCGATAAACCGTATTCGCCAGAGTATCGGTTAAATAGATAACGCCGCTGCGCAGGACCACCAAATCGTTAAAATTGTGTTTCACTCGTTCGCCGGGTGAATAGCGCGCCAGGAGCGTCCCCGCGCGGTCAAAGTGCAGCAGTTCAGAGGTGCCGGCAAGGTTGTTTGCAGAATTGCTCCAAACGGAGTCATCCGTTGGATCCAGGCGAATTCCCTGGACCGGCAAAAGGTTGTAACGATCTGTCGGAACAAAGTCCAAAGTCTTGCCTTCCCGGGAAAGCTTAATGATTTTGCGATGGTAGATGCTGCCCAAGTAAAACGAATCGTCTTTGGTATCGTAGGCCAGGCCTTCCGGGAAGAGGTCCTTTTCTGTTGACGCCATGGCGAGCTTCGAGAGAGTTACTGCTGGAAAATCCTTGTGAACCTGTTCGACCAATTTTTGAAACTCGGGAGAAGTCTTTAGAGCGGCGAAAGCGCTGTCGCCGGAAGGGTCGAAACCTTCTTTAAGGGCGAGGCATTCTTTGAGATTCGCCATAGCCGGAAAGGTTTCTCCCAAAAGGGCATGAGAAGCAGCCAGAAAATAAAGAATTGCTCCGCGGTCGGGAGTTTTGCCGAGTAGGTTTTCCGCGAGAGTCATTTGTTCGCGAATTTCTGTGGCGTCATCGCGTTCGAGTGGGGAACCGCGAAGTTGTTCTTGGTCTTGCGCGCTAGCGGTCGGGGGGGAAAATAGGGAGCAGAGAAAAAGGAATGAAAACAGATTCCTCGCCCCGCTCGGGATGACGATCAAATCCACTTTTCCTCTAGTCTACGGAATTAGCTTCCGAAGCAACGCAGGCGGAGAACTGTTACAGAACGCCCGGCACGTTTAACGAACAACAACCGGAGCGATTGTGGTCCCCTGGCCAGCCGAGGCGCGCACGCTGAGGTGTCTTTCCCGGAGATGACGCTGGACGCGACGTCCCCAGGAGCGAACAAACGTGTAATTCAGAACGCCGCCGATTGCCGAACTCGCGAGTGGCACGATGCGGGCGATCCACTTTTCGGCACTTTCCTCGCCAATTTTTACAGCCAAGCGGCTGGCGACGCGAGGAGCCAACTTCTCCATCATTTGCTTTTCGGCCATATCCTTGCCGAAATCCACTCCAGCCGCCGAAGCCGCCGCAATCCACATTTCGATGCGTTGGTTTTGGCCGTGCTCCTCGAAGCCGTAGAGTAAACAAAGCCGCTGGATTAAACGCAAAGTGATGATGGTAAGAAATCCTGCATCCGGTAAGACGGTAATCATCCCGCCCAGACCGAAGCCGGCCCCTTGGGCCATGGCCAGCCGCTGGGCATCGTGAATTAACCGCTCCGCAATCGCATCCAATTTTTCAATGGGCACGTCGCGCATTCGCCCGAAGTGCGGAACCCACAAGCCATGCTTTTCAGAGAGATATTTGCGAAACCCATCGGCATCGATTTCAACGGAGCGGAGACCGCGTAACATGCCAAAACGCAGGAATCGACCGACGGTACGACCAGCGAGCGATTTGGGTGACCTAGCCATGTCGTTAAGCATCCTATGCCGGTTAGAGCCGGTCAAGCCAAGTTCCGTTGTATGAGGTTTTCTTATGGCCTGTAGGTACGGTTGATTGGCAAACTCGGCGAGCGATCTTGCTCTGTCTTCTGGCCACGAGCTTGTTTCTCGCGCGCCTCCCCGGAGCGGCTACCAAGTTAGAGTCGCAACCTGCCGTGCACCCGACCATTACCCGCGATATCGCTCCTATCCTTTACTGGGATTGCGCTTCCTGCCACCATGCGAGCGACCCCGGGGCACACGCGGCAAGCGGCCAGTTTGCTCTGGTCAGTTATGAGGAAGTCAAGCAGCGCGCGGGCGAGATTCTATCCGTGACTGCCAGCCGGCGGATGCCGCCGTGGCTTCCCGAAGTCGGCCTTAGAAGATCGCGAAACCGCCGCACCCCTTGAACAGGGAGATCTTCCCGAAGGGCCTGTAGTTACTCTCGCGAGGCAAATAACCGATGGTCCTACTTGACGTGGCGATGGT
>DATFZN010000097.1:0-38943 GCA_035314425.1 Candidatus Acidiferrum sp.
CCAAGGCTCGCCGAGACATGCTGCAGCAAGCGGCTGCCATGGGGGAACGCTCGCAATTTTCTCCCGGCCGTTTGAAAATGCCGACGCTTGTGGTGCTCAGTGGCAAAGTCGACCAAAAAGAGTATGTGCTCACCAATCGCCTTACCGTGATCGGGAACTCACCCATGGCCACGATTCGCCTGCGTGGGTGGTTCAAGCCGAAGATGGCGGCGCAGATAAATCAGCGCGATGACGGCTATTATCTCGGCACTGGCGACAAAGTACCCACCGTGAATGGCACGCCGATCTCCGGTACCGTTCGCTTGAATGACGGCGATTTAATCGATATCTGCGGCGTGCGGCTGAATTTCATATTCCGGGAGTAGCTCTCCCGCCCATGGCCTACCGCTCCCCGCTAGATGCTGGTCGATAGCCGCGAAGCATGCTCCTTTTCCGACGACTGTTGGCAATGGCCGCACGGAAAAAATTACCGAACAATGGCAGTTGGTCTGCTGCGGAAGAACGCTTCGTGGCGCTTGCCGAGGCGCGAAGCTGCTACGGAACGGAGAGGGTCCGAGGTTCAAGCGAGATTTAAGGTCATTTTGGATCGCTGGGTCCTTTCCGCTTGTCCTCGAAGCGCTGCCAGGATTCTCTGTTCGACGAGCCACCGCCTGGAGTGAACTTTTATTTTTTCTCCTCCACCGCAATAAGATTATCGGTCGGGTCACGATCGATCAACTTATTGTAAGGGTCAATCCCGCAAATGTCGGTTTCTCATCCACGACCAACTCAATTGTAGAGTTCCGTGCGCGGAACCATCACTCCTAGAGCAAGCCCTGACCTAGTCGTTAGACGTGCAGAGGTCGCAATCGTCTGAACAAACAGAGCGTGACTATACTCCACCTGAAGTTTTTGAGTCGATCGATAGCTTGGAAGAGAGGTACGGCCACCTCGGAAATGGAAGGGAAAACCAATTCCGAGGCTGTGCCGCAGAACTAGGCAGGACTAGGGCTTGGCCGGCTGGGCCGCGGGTGGATCGGCTTTCGGCTGCTCTGCTTGTGGCTGATTGGACTTGGGGCCATCACCTTTTGACTGGTCCGCTTTTGGTTCGGCCTTGGGGGCGATCGATTCCAGCTCGACTTCAAACACCAACGTGGAGTTTGGGGTAATGTCTGGTCCAGCGGCTCGTGGCCCGTAGGCCAAGTTTGCTGGAATCCACAATTGCCATTTCGAACCCACCGGCATCAATTGCAGCGCTTCTGTCCATCCGGGAATTACCTGGCCCACGGGAAAAGTTGCCGCCTGGCCCCGCTTGTAGGAGCTGTCAAATTCCTTGCCGTTTAGCAGCGTTCCTTTGTAGTTGCAAACAACGGTGTCGTCTTTTGTCGGGCGTGGCCCCGTCCCGGGCTTCAGAATTTTGTACTGCAGGCCGCTCGGCAGGGTGATTACGCCGCTTTGCGCCTTGTTCGCAGCCAGAAATGCGTCACCTTCTTTCTTGTTCTCATCGGCTTGGATCTTAGACTTCGCCTCTTGCTGGGCACGGACAGTTTTTTGCAGGTCGGCAAGAGCGGCTTGCGCTTCTTCATCCGTCAATTGTGGTTTTCCAGCCAATCCGTCTCTTAAGCCGCGTGCCAGAATTGCAGGATCGATGTCTACGCCTTGCGCTTTCATACCTTTTGCCATGCTCATTCCGAGGGCGTAACTGGCTTTATCCTTTGCCGTTTTCAGTGGCAAAGGAGTGGGCTTAGCTGCCGTTCCGGGTTTGGCAGGAGCTTTCGTCGCCGGCGTTTGCGCGGTCTGAGGCTTGGCAGCCGGTTTTGCCGGAGAAATTGGTGTGGTACTCGCAGGAGGAGCGTCTTGGGCCTTTACTGGAAGGGCCAGAACAACTGCTGCGAGCAGGGTGAGTAACAATCTATTTTTCGCGGTCTTGGACATTTTTCTATTGTCCCATTGCCAAGGCGTGTTCGCAAATTTTGGCCATAGGCAATTTCTTGAACACGTCCAGACCCATTTACAATTGCAATCGCTATCCTTAAGAAAAACAATGATTTGGCTGCTAAATTGGGCGTACCCAAACCACTCCCTTTTTTAGTCTAATGAAAAGTCATATAGTTGGCTCCAGCGTTCCGACCGGAAGGACTCGGGTGTCAGAACAGTTCGCTGTCGGCCGAAAAGGTCAGCTTCTCTCTCTATGTGGATAGTACGTTTAGCGTTAGCCCGGCCGTATACGTTCATCGTGATGGCGCTGGTTATTATTTTGTTGACTCCAGTTGTTTTGCTGCGAACGCCCACCGACATTTTTCCAGACATCAATATCCCGGTCATCAGCTTGGTCTGGACCTATACCGGATTGCAGCCGCAAGAGATGGAGCAACGCATCACCTCTAGCGTCGAGCGCGGCATCACCACGCTGGTGAACGATGTCGAGCATATCGAATCACAGTCGCTTGGTGGGATCGCTGTGATTAAAGTGTTTTTCCAGCCAGGTGCCAATATTCAGACGGCACTGGCACAGACCGCGGCAATTTCGCAGACGTTTCTGCGCTTCTTACCTCCCGGCACAACGCCGCCATTGGTGATCATTTATTCGGCCTCGACCGTGCCCGTGTTGCAACTCGGTTTAACCAGCGATCGCATGAGCGAGCAGCAGATCTTTGACTACGGAAACAATTTCATTCGCACCCAACTAGCGACGGTGCAGGGTGCAGCGACGCCATTCCCGTATGGTGGCAAGCAACGGTTGATCTCGGTCGATATTGATTTCGCCGCGCTGCAGGCGAAAAATCTTTCCGCCGTCGATATCGTAAACGCGGTCAACGCGCAAAATCTCATTTTACCTACGGGCACTGCCAAAATTGGCTCGCTCGAGTACAACGTGGAGATGAATGGCAGCCCGCGCAGCGTGGCCGAGCTGAATGACTTGCCGGTAAAGACGGTAAACGGATCGACAATTTATATGCGCGATGTCGCTCACGTGCGCGACGGCTTCCAACCTCAAACCAATGTGGTCATGGCGAACGGCCAGCGCGGCGTTTTGATGAGCATTTATAAGACCGGGAATGCATCGACACTTTCGATTGTGGACCGCGTCAAGCAAACGCTGAACGATTACAAGCCTTCCCTGCCTGATGGTTTGCAACTTACGATGTTTTTCGACCAGTCGGTGTTCGTACGTGCGGCCATCCAAGGCGTACTTCGCGAAGCGTTGATTGCCGCGTGTCTCACAGCGTTTATGATTCTCCTTTTCCTCGGCAACTGGAAAAGCACATTGATCATTGCGATTTCCATCCCACTTTCGATCCTGGTTAGCGTCCTCTGCCTTAGCGCGTTGGGAGAGACAATCAACATCATGACGCTCGGTGGGCTGGCCCTCGCCGTCGGTATCCTGGTCGACGATGCCACCGTCGAAATTGAAAACATCAATCGCAACCTAGCCATGGGCAAGGAAACGGTTCAGGCGATTCTCGATGGCGCGCAGCAGATCGCGGTTCCCGCCTTCGTTTCAACTCTGTGCATATGCATCGTCTTCATCCCGATGTTTTTTCTGTCGGGAGTAGCCAAGTTTCTTTTCGTTCCATTAGCAGAAGCGGTCATTTTCGCAATGCTAGCTTCCTACATGTGGTCGCGCACCATTGTGCCGACGATGGCAATGTATTTGTTGAGCGCAGACGACGAATACCATGCCGAATTTCACCGGGGCGAACGGATGGGCTTCTTTCGCCGCTACCAGCAAATGTTTGAACAAGCCTTCGAGCGCTTTCGGATGGGCTACCGCAACGCCCTTTCCTCGGCCTTGGAACATTCCGTCCTATTTTCGGCATGCTTTCTACTATTCTGCGTTCTTTCTGGGGGCATTGCTTTTTTCCTCGGCCGTGATTTCTTTCCTGAAGTTGACGCCGGTCAGATTCGCCTGCATATGCGCGCGCGTACCGGTCTGCGGGTAGAGGAAACGACGCGGCTGGCAGACCTAGTAAATCAGGAAATTCGCCGCACCATTCCTGAAAAAGATCTAGTTACGGTGCTTGACAACATTGGGCTTCCCTATTCAGGTATCAACCTCACCTACAGCAATGCCGGAACGATTGGTACTTCCGACGCCGAAATTCTTGTTCAGTTGAAGCCCGATCGCGGCAAGCCCACCAGCCAATACATCAATTTGCTGCGCAAGCGTTTGCCCAGTGAATTCCCCGGCGTGCAATTTTTCTTTCAGCCAGCCGATATCGTCACACAGATTCTAAATTTTGGAACTCCTGCTCCCATCGACGTGCAGATTGTCGGCACAAATCAGATGGGCAATTATTATGCCGCCGTAAAGCTGGCGAATCAGATGCGCCATATACCCGGAGCAGTTGACGTACACGTGCAGCAGGCTTTTGACGGGCCCACATTGTTTATGGATATTGATCGCACGCGTGCGCAATACGTTGGGTTGCAGGCGAAAGACATCGCTCAAAACGTTTTGGTGTCGCTCTCCTCAAGCTTTCAGACGGCTCCCAGTTTCTGGCTCGATCCAAAGAACGGCGTGAGCTACAGCGTGGCCGTGCAGGCTCCCCAGTATCGTGTCGATTCGCTGCAAGCCTTGCAGAACACACCGATCACCAACAGCTTGGACACCGGAACGCCGCAAATCCTGGGTAATCTTGTTTCAACTACAGCGGTGGCGCGTCCCGCATCCATTTCGCATTACAACGTACAGTCCTTGATCAACGTGTACGCGTCTGTGAACGATCGCGATCTTGGCTCGATTTCAAAGGAGGTGATTCGCCTAAGCAAGGACATCGAGAAAGAACTCCCCAGGGGAAGTCGCTTGACGATACGTGGACAAGTGCAAACGATGAACACCTCCTTTCTTGGATTGGGAGTGGGCTTACTCGGCGCAATCGTGCTGGCCTACTTGCTCATCGTCGTCAACTTCCAATCCTGGCTCGATCCATTCATCATCATCACGGCATTGCCAGGTGCGCTGGCTGGAATCTGTTGGATGCTGCTTTTGACTCGCACAACATTGAACGTTCCTTCGCTCACTGGCGCTATCATGTGTATGGGCGTTGCCACGGCGAACAGCATTCTGATGGTTTCCTTCGCGAGAGAACAGATGAATGAAGGGAAAGATCCGTTTGAAGCTGCGCTCGAAGCGGGCTTTGTACGCATTCGCCCGGTAATTATGACTGCTCTCGCGATGATGATCGGTATGATCCCGATGGCCATCGGCTTGGGAGAAGGTGGCGAACAAAACGCGCCCTTAGGACGAGCCGTGATCGGCGGACTGCTCTTTGCGACGTTTGCGACTTTGTTCTTTGTGCCGTGCGTATTTTCAATTATTCACGGCTGGCTGGAAAAAAGAAGACACCAGAGCGCGGTTGCGACGCCATGAGCCCACAGCAACTTTCGATCGGGAGAGCGAATTACCATGAGTGAAGTTTCAACGCCAGCGGGTCCAGATGCCGGCGAACGGCGCTCGAAAACGAATCGCGTGTTCATCGTTTTCTTTGCGGTTATTGTGGTCCTGGTCATCATCGGCACCTTCCTGATGTTCCAACGTAGGTCGCAATATCAGGCTTTGGCAGAGGAAACGGAAGCGGCTACGGTTCCCACTGTCTCGGTTGTGCACGCGATTGCCGAAGCCGGAGATGAGAATCTGGTTCTTCCTGGAACCCTACAGGCCTATGTGGAATCTCCCATCTACGCTCGCACCAACGGTTATTTGCGAAAGTGGTACCACGACATCGGATCTCGCGTGGCCAAGGGCGAGCTTCTCGCCGAAATCGACACGCCGGAGGTGGATCAACAATATGCGCAGGCCAAGGCTGATCTTTCGACCGCAGAAGCAAATTTGCAACTTGCGCAGATTACTGCGGCGCGAAATATCGAACTTCTGAAAACCAACGCCATTTCCAAGCAGGAAGCGGACAATTCAAACGGCGACCTGGCCGCAAAAAAAGCGATCAAAGAATCCGCGGAAGCAAATCTGCGCCGCCTGCAGGAGCTGAAGTCTTTTCAACGAGTGGTCGCGCCGTTTAGTGGCGTAATTACGAAGCGGAACATCGATACCGGCACGCTGATCAATTCTGGAAATGGAGGTACTGCGCAGCAGCTCTTCACTCTCGCGCAAACCGATCCGATCCGTGTATTCATCAACGTCCCTGAAACTTCTGCCCCTTCGATCCGGTCGGGAATTGGCGCGTATATTGAGCTACCGCAGTATCCTGGGCAGAAATTTCAAGGAAAAGTCGTTCGCACCGCCGAATCGATCGATCTTGCCACTCGCACTTTGTACACCGAAGTGGACGTACCGAATAAGTCTGGACAACTTCTTCCGGGTGGATTTGCACAGGTCCATCTCGAAGTAAAGGCCACTGGGCAGCGCCTACAAGTACCTGTGAATGCCCTGCTGTTCCGTTCCGAGGGATTGCGCGCAGTGGTGATTGACTCCAACCAGAAGGCGCGACTCCGCCCGATAGTCGTTGGACGCGACTATGGCACGACGCTCGAAGTACTGGGTGGCCTAAGCGCGGACGATTGGATCGTCCTGAATCCGCCGGACTCTCTGGAAGACGGGCAGAGCGTTCACATGAAGCAGATTGCCAATCCCATGACCCCGTTTCCTGCAAAGGGGGCTCCTGCGCCCGCGCCCAAGAAGTCCTAAACTCGAGTTCATCCCGATAGGCACCAAATCCAACCAGCAATCGTATGAGTTCGTAAATACTTGATGAAAGACTCTGAGTCGATTTGCGTATGACGGGCGATGGTTTTCGTGCTGTTGGAAATAAAGTGCACCGCAAATCGCGGGTAAACGGGCGGTGATCGTAGGGTAGCGCAATCTGCCCGAACTGCTCCAAACACATGACCACGACAATACCCATCCTCGAGAGCGAGCGCTTACGGTTGCGCGACCACCGGCTAGAGGATTATCGGCATGGCGCGGCTTTGTGGGGTGATCCAAACGTCACGCGATTTATCGGAGGCAGACCGCTTTCCCGCGAGGAGGTTTGGGCGCGGGTGCTTCGTTACCCAGGACACTGGGTCTGGATGGGATATGGGTATTGGGTTGTCGAGGAAAAATCCACCGGAAAATTTGTAGGAGAACTGGGCTACGCCAATCTACAGCGAGAGATTCAACCGCCAGTGGGGAATCTGCCGGAATTGGGCTGGGTGCTAGCTACCCCCTTCCACGGGAGGGGTTCTGCGACCGAAGCGGTTCAGACCGTTACAGCTTGGGGTGACCAGAAATTCGGCAGAGAGCAGACCATTTGCATTATCGATCCTGGCCACGTGCGCTCGATTCGCGTGGCAGAGAAATGTGGTTTTAAGGAATCTTACCGGGCGAGCTAGAAAGGTGAGCCAATTCTTGGATTCACGCGATAATGGCTAAGCGGGCTCGCAGGATGGCACAAATCTGCGAAAATTATAGATATATGGTTACGCCAGCAGAGATTCAAGAAGCGGCGAAAATTCTACGGTCTGGCGGATTAGTGGTGTTCCCCACCGAGACCGTATACGGTCTCGGCGCAAATGCGTTGGACGCTGCGGCAGTGCGCAAGATTTATGAGTTGAAGGGCCGTCCGTCGAGTAGCCCGTTGATCGTGCATGTCGCAAGTGTGGCAGAGGCCCGCAAGTTGGCGGCGGAGTGGCCGGAGGAAGCCGAACAGCTTGCGCATGATTATTGGCCCGGACCGCTCACACTAGTTGTTCCAAAAAGATCGATCATTCCGGACGAGGTTACTGCCGGTTTGCAAACGGTAGGACTCCGCATTCCGCGGCATGCGGTGGCGTTGGATTTGCTGCGCGTTGTGGACTTGCCCATCGCCGCGCCGAGCGCGAATCGCTTTACTCAATTGTCGTCGACGACTGCTGCTCACGTTCGCGAAGCCTTTGGCGAGCAAACACCGTTCCTTCTGGATGGCGGCGCATCGGAAATCGGTCTCGAATCCACCGTGATTGCCGTGACCAAGAATGGACTCGAAGTCTTGCGCCCGGGAATGGCGCTGGTGAGGAACGCAATCAGCACCATCGATGAGGAATCGCAGCAAGCTCATCGTGCGCCCGGCCAACACAAAAAGCATTATAGCCCGAGGACTCGCGTGATTCTGGTTAATGCGGGCCGTCTGCCGAAAGAAGGTCACGGAGTTTACTTGAGCTCGGCAGCTCCGAGTTCTAAACATTTCCCCAGCCAGCCAATGCCTACAAACGCCATGGACTATGCCAAATGCTTGTACCAAGTGTTGCACGAGCTCGACAGCAAGAATCTGGACTGGATCGCCATTGAGATGCCCCCGAAAACGCCGGAATGGGCGGCAATCCGCGATCGGTTGACCCGCGCAGCCTACTAGCCCGATTGAAAATTACTTTGCACCTAAGGGGTACAATTCGGGATAGAATCCGCTCGTCAACTGATGGGGGAAGGATTCTATGAGTCACTCGGTTCCTACACGCACGATTCTTCTTTTCGCATTGCTCATCGCGGCCATTGCGCTAGCCCTCGGCGTCGTCAACCATGCTTATGCACAAGCAGTACCCAGTTCAGGCGAGAAGCCCTTCGTCATTGAGTATTACTATAAGACGAAGTGGGGCCACGCCGACGAATTCCTGACGCTGTTTAAAAAGAATCATTATCCGATCCTGAAAAAGGAAGTGGAGATGGGCCGCATGCTGAAGGTTTATATGGTGCAGCCTGTTTATCACACCAGTGAGGATGGCCGCTGGGATTATCGCGTGACCATCGTCTACAAAAACGCGGGAATCGCACACGACAATTTCGATTCAGGGACTCTAATTAGACAGCTTTATCCGGACCAGGACAGTTACAAGAGAGAGGAGCAGCGCCGCTTCGAAATTCTCGATGCCCACTGGGATCTGCCTATCAAAGACGTCGACCTCGACAGTCATTGATCGGTCCTAGCAACTAGAGTGAAGGGCGCTGGTCGACCTCGCCTGTGGGCTCCGCATCTGCTTTTAGAGATTGTCCAGGAAAAATTGGGCTGCGCGGTTCATCAACACCTTTCGCGCAGGAGGATCGCTTACTCCGTGGCCTCTGCCAGGAAAGGGCATCACCTGAGGATACTTCCCCGCTTTAATCAGTTCATCGATCAAGAGAAGGGTATTGGAAAAGTGCACGTTGTCATCGCCCGTCCCGTGAGCGATCAGCAGCTTTCCTCTTAATTTGGCGGCGTTTTTGATGGGGGACGATTCACTGTAGCCTTCCTCATTTTTTGGAAGCAGTCCAATGTACCGCTCGGTATAGATTGTGTCGTAGAAATGCCAGTCCGTTACCGGTCCACCGGCGAATCCGACCTTAAATACCTCACCGGCCTCAAACATCGCGTGCAGCGTCATGTGACCGCCGTAACTCCATCCCCAAATCCCGATGCGGTCGGGATCCACAAAATTCTGGCGTTGCAACCATGCTGCTCCGTCGCGCTGGTCAGACAATTCCTGCGCGCCAAACCGGAGGTGAATTGGCTCCTCGAACAGATGACCACGCCCGGCCGAGCCACGATTATCCAGAGCGAAAATGATGTAACCCTTCTGCGCCATCATCTGGTGCCAGAGGAATGTGGAACCTGTCCACGCATTCATCACCACCTGCGCATGGGGACCGCCATAGGTGTAGACAATCACGGGGTATTTCTTCCTCGGGTCGAAATTGGGCGGCTTGATCATCGAGCAATTCAACGAAACTCCGTCATGCGACTGAATCGCAAAAAACTCCACCGGAGAAAGATGGAACGCTGCAAGTTGCGATGATTGGTTGTTTTCGTCAATCACGGCGGCCTTGCTGCCATCGGCGCGATAAAGATCCTGTCGCGGCGGAGTCATCGAGTTTGAGTATGTATCCGTATAGAAGCCGGAATTGGGGGAAAATTGAATCGCGTGCACGCCGCTTTCTTTGGTGATTCGAGAAAAGCCGGAACCATCGAACGAAACGCGGTACAGTTGTCGCTCGAGCGGAGATTTTTCCGTAGACGTGAAATAAACAAGGTTTTTCGCTTCGTCCATGGAATCGACGCCCGTAACTTCCCACGTGCCATCGGTAATCTGTGCGAGTTGTTTGCCGTTCAAATCGTAAAGATAAAGATGCCGGTAGCCAGTTCGCTCGCTAGACCAGAGAAACCGGCTGGAGTTCTTGAAAAAGCGCAGGTCGTCGTGCACGTTAATCCAATATTGATCTTTTTCCGTCAGCACCGTGGAAGATTTTCCGGATGTCGCATCGGCGAGCAGGAGGTCAAGGACATTTTGCTCACGATTGAGGCGCTGGATCGCTAGATGCTGCGAATCTGGCAGCCAATTCACTCGCGCGATATAAATATTTGTATCCGCGCCCGTGTCCATCAGGCGTGGTTCACCGCCGGCTACTGCCCCGACAAATACACGCACGACCGGATTAGTTCCCCCGGGAACGGGATAACGTTGTAGATCCGCTTCGCCAGTGAACGAATCGAAATCCAGCATGGAGAATTGAGTAACCTTTCTTTCATTCATTTCAAAAAAGGCGATGGAGGAGGAATCGGGAGACCACCAATACGCCGTGCTAATGTCCAGCTCCTCCGGATACACCCAATCGAGCTCGCCTTTCCGCACTTCTTCGCTTCCCGCACTGGTAAACGCACGCTCTTTTCCGTCGGCTGTGCTGACCAGCCAGAGGTTGTGGTCCCGGATGAAACTCACGTATTTCCCATCGGGAGAAATCTTTTTATCGGCGAGTTCGGCTTTGCCGCTAACCAGCACCCGCGGTGTGTGCGAGTTCAAGTCGTACCACACCAGCGCAGTTGAACTTTCTAGAAGAAGAGCTTGACCAGAAGGCGCCCATTGGTATTGCGTGGGAGGGCGGCGCCCGAGTCCAGTGGCCTGCGAGCTTTTCCCCTGTTCCGTCGGCATGGCGCTCTCTAATTTCTCAGAGGGCAACAGGATCGATCGCTTTCCAGAAGCTGCGTCGATGGCTACAAGATCGTTCTTCGCCTCTTTGCCGGTGCCGCTCGTTTCAAGAAACGTCACGGTTTGGCCGTCGGGAGACCACGCGAGACCACGATTCAGCCTGCCGCTCAAACTTGGTTGGCCGTAAATACGGTCCACCGTCAACATCCCGGGAACCGCATTGGCAGCAGGTGTTTGCTTCTCCGGTTGTTGCGCGAGCAATGCTGTGGGCGACAGAACTACTAGGACGGCTCCGGCGAACCGAGTCTTGATTTTGCTTTTCACGGTGAACATCCGATCTCCTTTACACAATAGGAACTGTACGAATTCGCGAACCAGGGTAGCGAGAAGGAACCGGAGCCAAAGTCTGGACAGGCACGGCAGTGCCCCTAGGCACGGTTCTCTACCCTGGGGGCCAGCGGAAATTTCTTCCACCAAGCAAATGAAGATGGAGGTGAAAGACCGATTGGCCGGCGCCGCTGCCGTTATTAAAGACCGTACGATAGCCGGACAGAAGATTCCGCTGTTTTGCCAGGTTTGCGGCCACAAGCTGCAATTTGCCCAGCAGCGCTTGATCCTCAGGTGAGGCATCATGCAAGGCCGCAAAATGTTTGCGTGGGCAGACCAGAATGTGCGTGGGAGCTTGTGGGCTGATATCTTCAAACGCAAACGCGTCGTCATCTTCATACACCAGTTTTGCCGGGATCTCTTTCGCGCCAATTTTGCAGAACAAACAGTTCTCACTCATTTCGTCACTCCAAACAGCACGCCTTCATCCAGGCGAACAACCATCGGCGTAAAGCCTTCCTTCTCCCGAAGTTGCTCGGCAAATTCCTGAGCTTCTGCTTCACCGGAAACTTTGCCAACTCTCAGGCGGTAGTAGACGCCGTCCGGTGCATCATACTGCTGGATGAAAATCGGCGAATACGATCGACTCAACCGGCTACGAAGGCGCTCGGCATTTCCCTTATCGCGGAACGCACCAACCTGAACGGTGAAATATCCGGCGGTTACATCGACGTTGCCAAGCACTTCTAAGCGGACCGGAACCACACCTGGCCCTAGCGAACCAATTTCCTGTGCTGCTGCGTGAGACAAATCGATGATCCGATTGTCTACAAATGGTCCACGATCGGTGATCCGCACCGTTGTGGTTTTGCCATTATTTAAGTTCGTCACCCGCACCATCGTTTCAAAGGGCATGGTGCGATGTGCCGCCGTCAATTTGTTCATGTCGTAGATTTCTCCATTGGCCGCGTGCCGACCATTGAACGGATCGCCATACCACGAGGCATTTCCCTCTTCCGAATATCCAACTGGCGCGGGTTCTTGCGACATCTTCGACTTCCTCGTCCGCGGTACGGGGACGACAGCCGGCTGGGCGCTCGCGTTTTTCCCACCTTCCGCAGTCCCGGTTGCGGAGGACGCTGGCTGCGAGCTCGGGGTAGGCTGCCGATCGACGACAGGCTTTTTCGCCGCGCATCCCGCGGAAAGCAGTGAGTACAAAAAGGTAACTGTGAGAAGAGCGGAGCGGTCCGAAATCACGGTTTGGGTACTTGTGTATTTGGCGGCTGGCGATTCGCTACGCGCGCTTCCAATTTTTTCGAAGCTTCAGCGAGTTTTTCCGAGACTTCGCGAAGAAACTGGGCCGTGCGCCGCTCCGTCTCTGGAGCTACTTCATCCTCCACATATTTACGGAGCCGGGTAAGCTCTTCATCCAAACGACGGCCAATTTCTTCAAATTTGTCCATGATGTCCTTGCGCCGGAACAACAGGCGCGTTTCCGGTATTATAGGAACGCGGAATTCAGGGTGCAAGGAGGAGTGTGGCACTTCCTTATCAGTGGCAGATGCGCAAAGAACGCTTAGAGAGAATGTTCAGCGGGATGTTTGGCGGCGGTGGTGAAAAGCGCCCTCAGCTTTGCCCTGCTTGTGGAGCGTTAGTTGGCATCAACGCCAAGCGATGCCATCAGTGCGGCACGAATCTTCGTTTTGGATTGGCGGCTTGGAGCAAAGGACTTTCCGAATTTTTTGGCGGCCACGCGCCCGTCACTACAATCATTCTCATCGTCAATGTAGCGATGTTCGCCGTCAGTTTGCTGGCAACATTCAAAACCGAAGAAACCGGCGGATTCAGTCTGCTTTTTGGAATGGGGAATGAAGCGCTCTATCGTCTAGGCGCCAGCAATCCCTACGCTGTACTTGTTCTCCATCAGTGGTGGCGACTGATCACTGCAAGCTTTTTGCATGGCGGTTTGCTGCACATCGGATTCAATATGATGGTGCTGTTGGATATCGGCCCGATTGTGGAAGAACTCTATGGCTCCCCCCGATATTTGTTTCTCTACATCGTCACCGGGACAGCCGGTTTTGCGCTTAGCGTGTTCCATCATCCTGCCGTAGGGGCAAGCGCTTCGCTACTTGGATTAATCGGCGTGCTGATTGCTGTAACTACCAAGCGTAGCGGCGTCGCCATTCAGGCCATGCGCTCCCGCCTGATTTCTTGGGTAGTTTCGATCTTCGCGATTGGGTTTTTAGCCGGTGGAATGATCGATAATTGGGGTCACTTCGGCGGGTTGGCTGTGGGCTTCCTGTTGGGAAAGCTATTCGCCGATCGCCTACCGACTACCCCTGATGAGCGCAAAACTGCGTACGCTTTGGGCTGGTTCGCGGGTGCAGTCACCATTGCCAGCTTCATTTTGATGTTCATGCACTATAGCGACAAGCTTCCCGGGACTAAGTAGGCCCGCATATTCTTAGCGGAAAAACAGGGCTAGGCGGCGTGTAGCCTTCGCGCCACGACGAAGGAATAATGAAAGCCTGAAATCGTTACGAGCGCTGCGACTAAATATTCCAGGTAGTGATTAATGATGGCCACCTGCTCGTTCGGGTACGAAGCCTGATACACTGCAAAAAAAACCAATCCAATCTCAAAAAATGTAGTGGATTTACCAAGCAAACTGGGCGGAAACGGGCGGTAGCCCTGAATCAGCAAAATGACCGCAGCAACGATCAGCATCAGAACATCCCGGCTGAGCACCATGATTGTCAGCCACCATGGAATTTTCTTCTCCATCGCGAGCACGAGAAATGAAGAGGAAAGCAGTAACTTGTCTGCAATCGGATCAAGATACGCTCCCAGCGAAGATTTTTGATGAAGCGTGCGCGCAAGCAATCCGTCGACGGCGTCACTTAGGGCGGCAACCACCAGCACCAGCAAAGCCCATTGGTATTTTTCGTAGAGCATCAGAATCAGAAAAAAAGGCAGAATGCCGAGTCGTAGAAATGTGATCTGATTGGGTACCGTCCAGATGCGGGGTTTCATTGGCTAGAGAATAACGTATTCACGTGAACTGAGCGAGGTATTCGCCGAGCGAACGGCCCAGTTTGCGCTGAAAAATATCGCCCATGGACGGAATCGAGCCCGATGGTTCATCGAGCGAGATGCGTTCCACCCGTGTCATCGGGAAAAATACGGTGGGGAAACCGACCCGCTCGCCGTCGGGTTCATTCAACTGCCGCACAAAATGATCGAAGGAATTGAGATCGATCCCGCGAATGGTTACGCCGCTCTGATTGATCTCCAACAGACTGCCCCACACTTTTTCCTTGGGAGAATGAAGACTGATAATCACAATCGAATTTGGGTTCATGGCCGTCGGTTGGAGCCCCTGCAAGGAGTTTACCGCACTGCCTTCCGTCGGTGACAGGTCTCAGCATGGGCGTGACCAACGAGAAACTGTCTATTTCGCGGCTTTTTTCGCGGATGCTTCATAAGCCTGATTTAGCCAGTACCGTGCATGGTGCAGGTCAGACTCGCTACTTAGCTCGAAGGAAAACCATCCTTTGCCAGGCAATCGGGTATGGGTGTCTATGCGCTCGTCGCTCTCAGCCCGCTTGAGCAAAACTGGCGGCATGGGATTGAACTTCAGAATGAAAGAAGAAGAGTTGTACAAACCGCGGGTCTTTGGAAGAGCGGCAAAAATTCTGTTAGCTCGATAGTATGAGATGAAACCGAACATCGACTTCCTGCCGATCTCGATTCTCCTGGCCCTGTTTCGCTGGCATCTCCTTGCTCAGACCTGGACGGTCATGTGCACCGGACCGGAAGGTGGAATCAGAAGCTTCGGCTCGGTCAATCTTTGGACTTGTTCAATCGTGGAGCCCGGCGCGATTTCTCTTAGCAACAGTCCCTGAGGTGTAACGTCAAGGAACGCCAACTCCGTCACGATGTGGTCGACGACCTCTACCCCGGTCAACGGCAATGTGCACTTCTTTAAAATCTTCGGATGGTTGTCACGCGTAGTATGCTCCATGGCGATAAATACGCGCTTTGCACCCGCAACGAGATCCATTGCTCCGCCCATGCCTTTCAGCATCTTTCCGGGAATCGCCCAATTGGCCAGCGTGCCCTCTTGGTCGACCTGCAATGCGCCAAGCACGGTCAGATCGACATGGCCACCGCGAATCATCCCGAATGAATCCGCCGACGAAAAATAGGCCGTTCCTGGCAGTTCGGTGACCGTTTCCTTGCCCGCGTTGATCAGATCGGGGTCGACTTCTGACTCTAGCGGATACGGGCCAACGCCCAACATCCCATTTTCCGATTGCAGAACGACGTCCATGCCCTTCGGTACGTAGCTCGCAACGAGCGTCGGCATTCCGATGCCGAGATTCACGTAAAATCCATCCCGCAGTTCCTGGGCGATGCGCCGTGCGATACGTTCCCTCTTTTGTTCTTCGGTCAAAGTCATGTTTTTATGATTTGCGAGTGGTCCGCTTCTCGATTCTCTTTTCGTAACCGGTGCCCTTGAATATCGCGTTGATAAAAATACTCGGGGTATGAACCTGATCGGCATCCAGTTGCCCTGGTTCTAGCAGATGTTCCACTTCCGCGATGACAAAATCCGCCGCAGTAGCCATCATCGGATTAAAATTGCGCGCCGTCTTGCGAAACACCAGATTGCCCCAGTGGTCCCCTTTCCAAGCCTTGATAAACGCAAAATCGCCGCGCAGGGCCCTCTCCAACACGCACTGCCGACCACCGAACTCGCGCGTCTCCTTTCCCTCGGCTACCATCGTGCCGTATCCTGTCGGCGTGTAAAACGCGGGAATGCCCGCACCGCCCGCTCGTAACCGCTCGGCCAAGGTTCCTTGCGGATTCAATTCCACCTGCAATTCCCCGCTCAACACCAGTTGCTCGAATAACTTGTTCTCGCCCACATAGGTCGAAATCATTTTCTTGATCTGGCGATTTTGAAGCAACAGCCCGATTCCAAAGTCATCAACGCCCGCGTTGTTGCTGACAACGGTGAGCTCTTTCGTTCCCTTGCGCTGCACTGCCGCAATCAAATTTTCCGGAATTCCGCACAGCCCGAAGCCGCCCATGAGCACGGTCATCCCATCACTCAGATTGGCGATCGCCTCGTCAGCCGATGCTATGCGTTTATCCATATGTCAAGTCGAGATGAAATCACCCGTAGGAGTTTACTCCACCTGAATGTCTCTAGGAACTTCGCAACTCGTAGAATCATCAGCCCCGACGAATGCTCGCACGAAAAGCGTTTGGTGTCATTCCAGTAATTTTCCGGAACGCACGGGTGAAATGGCTCTGATCCGCAAAGCCTGTCGCAAAACTTATATCCGCCAAGGTCCTCTCTGGATTCAGCAGCAAACCGCAAGCCGAGCGCGTCCGCAATCGATGCACGTATTCCCCGATTCCTTCGCCCTTGAATCGGCGAAACACCCTCGACAAATGCACCGGATGCACTCGCGCTTCTCTGCTCAGTTCCTCCAGCGTGAGCCGCTCACAGTGCTCCGCTTGCAACTTATCCAGCAGACGCGCAAGCCAGGACGGCGATCGACGCCTTTCTCCGGTTGGCCAGCGCGCGGCTAACGCCACTATTTCCCAAAGCAGACTATCGACGGAAAGCGGATCCGGTTGAGGAACTCCGAAAGTGGCGCGCCGAAGATTCATGGCCAGCCAAAGCAGTTTTCCACCGTGCAAGTCTTCGCAGGCCCGTTCGAGGTTGCCCGAACACTCAGACAGCCGCTCTTTCCAACCCGGGCGCAATTCGATGTGAAAAAATCTCACTCCGCGCGGGCCGATTTCATCCTGATGTGGAATTCCCGCTGGGCGGAAGATGATCGAGAACGGTCCAAACTGCTTGTTCTCTCGTCCATAACGCTCCCCATACTCCCCCTCGAGGAGCAATCCGAAAAATGGCAGTTCGTGGGAGTGGCAAGGCAATTGGCGTGGAAGGGAATGACGGAGGTCGGTGAACAGCGCACTGGTGTGTGTAATCCTGCCGCGCACTGTTCCAAAAAAATTACCGCTGCCGAGGCGATTCTCACCCATTTGGACTGCAGACGAACTCGCCACAGAGGCCCCCTTTAAAGATCGTCAAAAGAGGTTGCTTTTATTCTATACGCGGCGCCCCAAAATCCGTTAGCGTGTTCAATAACAAACAACTTCGCAAGGGGGGACTTATCGATGATTCGAACTGCCGCTTGGTTGGCCTTATCGCTCGTGCTGCTCTTGCTGAGCGCCCGGCCACCTCATCGGTCTCAAGCGACTCAGGCGGAGGCGAGCACGAGCACTACGCCTGAATATACGGCCGATGGCCGCCTGAAGTTCCCGGCAAATTATCGCGAATGGATTTACCTAAGCGCAGGAATCGACATGAGTTACGGGCCGGCTTCCAACATGGGCCATTCGATGTTCGACAATGTCTTTGTCAACCCGGAATCCTATAAAGCTTTCCTAGCTACGGGAACCTGGCCGGACAAAACCATGCTGGTTCTCGAAGTTCGCAGTGCCGCGAATAAAAATGCAATTAACAAGGCCGGGCAGTACCAAACTCCAGAGAGGATGGGGCTGGAAGTTCACGTAAAGGATGAGGCTCGCTTTACAGCGACTGGCAGGTGGGCCTTTTTCGGTTTCGACACCGACGCGCCTTCAAAAATGGATCCTAAGGAAATGGACTGCTACTCCTGCCACCAGCAACATGCCGCAGTCGATACAACTTTCGTGCAGTTTTATCCAACGCTGATCGAGATTGCCAAGAAGAAGGGCACGCTCAGCCCTGCTTATGTGAAAGAGGAAGCTGCGGCCACAGAGCAAACGCAGAGGTGATGCTTTAGAGGCTGCGCAGGAGTTTATAGAGTTCGTTTGCGGCGTCGAAATCGGTTTCGAGGTCTCGCGAACCGAGTCGTTCGCGAAGTTCGTCAAGGCGGCGAGCATACAAATCGAGCGCAGCGGAAAGCACTTCTTTGTTGGTCAGCACGATGTCGCGCCAGGTAGCATAAGAACTCCCCGCTAGGCGCAGCGAATCGCGCAAGCCCGGCCCGGCGAGCGTAATCGGTAATCCATTTTCATCCAGATGGTCGTAGAGAAACGATCCAAGCGCGACAGCGGCGAGTTGCGGTAGATGCGAGGCCAGGCCAACCGCGTAATCGTGCTGCTGCGCACCCAGCCAAAGAGGGCGTGCTCCTAGCTTTTCGACGATTTTAAGGAATGCCACGACGCGCGGATCATGAGCTTCTTCGGATCCTCCAATCAGAGCGTACGTAGCGTTGCGAAAAAGATCGGCATCCGCTTGGACAATTCCGGATAGTTCCCGACCTGCCATAGGGTGGCCACCTAGAAAAAGTGGTCCGGCTTCCGGGTGGAACAATTCCGCCGCAGCCTGAATGATGCGCAACTTAGTGCTGCATGCATCGGTGATTAATGCGCGGGGGGCGGCGTGCTTGGCAATTTCCGGGAATAAATCGATGGTCGCGCTAATGGGCAATGCGATGTAAATGAGATCCGCCTTGCCGATCAGAGAGGCGAGGTCGCCGTGATATTTTTCATGGAGCGCGCCGCGCGCGTGCGCTTCGTTGACTACTTCCGCGCGATCCCACCCGTAGACCTGAATGTCTGGAGTGAATTTGCGAAGAGCCAGGGCAAAGGAACCTCCGATCAAGCCGGTGCCCAGAACCGCGACACGTTGGATAAGGTGTGCCATAGGAGGCTATACGTTATCAGCTTTCCCGGCCGGGATGGCAAGGGGATAACAGGCCGAGCTTAATTCGAGGGGTCACTTTCCGCTACTTCAAGGAGCCGGCAAGCTAAGCAACTGTGCGGCCGACGGCTGGAGCGATAATGCGAATCTCCGCCATCAGGCGCTCGAAATGCGCGGGGTCGAGCGACTGCGCGCCATCAGACAGTGCGTGGTCCGGGTCGTTGTGCACTTCAATCAGCAACCCGTCGGCGCCGGCAGCCACCGCGGCCCGGGCCATCGGTGGCACCTTGTCGCGGCGCCCGGTGCCATGTGAAGGATCGGCCACGATCGGAAGGTGTGAGAGGGATTTAATCACAGGAATCGCGGCGATATCTAAGGTATTCCGCGTATAAGTCTCAAACGTGCGGATACCACGCTCGCACAAAATCACGTTGGAATTGCCGCCGGCAAGAATATATTCCGCACTGAGCAGGAGTTCTTCGATGGTGGCAGACATCCCGCGTTTCAGCAGAACCGGTTTGTGGACTTCTCCAAGTGCGCGGAGCAGAAAATAATTTTGCATGTTGCGCGCGCCAACCTGAAAAATGTCCACATAACTGCTCATCATGGGAATCTGAGAAAGATCCATCACTTCGCTGACGACAAACAGTTTGTACCTGTCGGCGGCTTGGCGAATCAACTCCAGGCCCTTTTCACCGAGCCCCTGAAATGCATAGGGAGAGGTGCGCGGCTTGAACGCTCCGGCACGAAAAATTTTGGCGCCTGCCTTTGCGACCGATTCCGCCACCGAGTGAATCTGTTCGGCGGATTCTACCGAACAAGGGCCAGCGGCCACGGCAAGTTCCGTCCCCCCAATCGTTACCCCATTGCCCAAATCAACGATGGTTCCATGCGGCTTAAATTGCCGGCTGGCAAGCTTGAACGGTTGCGTGACGCGTACAACTTCGCGCACACCTTCTAGCAGTTCGAAATCGCGATGATCGAAATCGCGGTGAACTCCAACGGCTCCCAAAATTGTGTGGGAAGCACCCGTGGAGCGGTGCACATCAAAGCCGCTGGAAACGATACGATCGATTACGTGCTGGATCTGATCGTCCGTTGCCCCCTCTTGCATCACGATTACCATAGTTGCTCGACCTCTATCCTCAATGGGTTAAAAAGTATGCCGCCCGAGCGGGTACTAGTAAACTCTTCCATCCTGTTCAGCTTTTTTCAGGATCCGAACCGTCCTTGTGCATGGCCAGGCGTTCTGCACTACGCGCCTCGTCGATGATACGTTCAAACAACCGCCGGATCGCCGCATGCGAGAGCGGACCTCGGTTATTGCTCTCCGCGTTCGAGAGCACTTCCGATTCGCGCGCCGGCTGATAGATCGGAATTCCCTGCTCCTGCTTGATGCGGCCGATTTCCAGCGCACAATGAGATCGTTCATTGAGTAGTTCGACGAGTTTCTTGTCGATTTCGTCCATGCGGCGTCGCCAATCCGAAATATTCATGACGTAGCTTCTCGTCGCGACAACCCTCTTCGCCCTGCTTCCTTCAGCACGCGCATTCGCTCCCGCAATGCGCTGCAGGCCGAGGCGGTCGAAGTCGCTTTTTCAATTTCCGAAACCAAAGCGGAGCCAATCACGGCAGCGTCCGCAAGGCCACCAAGCACGGAGACATGCCCCGGCAGCGAAATCCCAAATCCCACCGCGATCGGAAGTGACGTGAAGCTGCGTGTGCGTCGCAGTAATGCCGGCAAATCATCGGGCAAGAGATCTTTCGCCCCGGTCACGCCAGTTCGCGAAATGAGATAGAGAAATCCCGAAGAGCAGGCCGCAATCTTTTGCAGGCGCTCCTCTGTAGTAGTAGGCGCGGCGAGGAAAACTGTATCCAAACGATGTGCGCGAAGAATGCGGCGGTAATCCTCGGATTCTTCCGGGGTTAGGTCGGTGACCAGAACTCCATCCGCGCCGGCTGCCGCGGCTGCTGAAGCAAAGGTTTCCAGTCCCAGCTGCACAATTGGATTGAAATAACTGAACAGCACCAGCGGAACCTGACTGGTCCTGCGAATGCGACCGACCAGGTTCAAGACGCCGGCAAGTGACGCACCAGCCTTCAGCGCACGCTCGGAAGCTCGCTGAATCGTGGGCCCGTCGGCCAGAGGATCACTGAAAGGCACGCCAAGCTCGATCACGTCAGCTCCCGCTTCATCGAGAGCCAAGACAAATTCCAACGTTGCATCCAGTGTTGGATCGCCAGCCGTGATGTAGGCGATGATGCCAACTTCTGCGCTCGCACACAATTCCGCGAATCGTTGGGAAATGCGGGACGAGTTTTGCGACACGCTAGTCATGGATTTTTGCCGAATTATATCAGGCGCTTATAGGTATCCATGTCTTTATCGCCGCGGCCGGAGAGATTGAGGATGACAAGATCGGACGGTTTGAGTTGCGGTGCGCGCTCGATGAGACCGGCAAGGGCGTGCGCCGATTCGAGAGCGGGGATGATTCCTTCCGTGCGAGAAAGCAGCTTCGCAGCTTCGAGCGCGGCTTCATCGGAAACGGCGGCATATTCGGCGCGATGTTGTTCGGCAAGCCAGGCGTGCTCCGGGCCAACAGCGGGGTAATCGAGGCCGGCAGAAATCGAATGGGTGGCCGCGATCTGGCCGTCTTCGTTTTGAAGCACGTAGGTGTAGGTGCCCTGCAATACGCCAGGGCGTGCGCCGGTAAAGCCTTGCTGGGCGGCAAGCCGCGTCGCGTGTTCGCCGAGGCCGTTGCCGCGGCCGCCCGCTTCGATGCCTACCAGTTGCACGTCCGCGTCTTGCAGAAACTCGAAAAACAGCCCGATCGAATTAGAGCCGCCGCCGACACAAGCATACAAGTGGGTGGGCAAGCGTTTTTCCGCCGCGAGAATTTGCTGACGTGCTTCGCGGCCAATGACCGACTGGAAATCGCGAACCATCGTTGGATACGGATGAGCACCGAGCACAGAACCCAGCAGATAATGCGAGGTGTGGACATTGGTCACCCAGTCGCGCATCGCTTCGTTGATCGCATCTTTCAGCGTTTTGCTGCCCGATTCAACGCCGATTACTTCCGCGCCCAGCATCCGCATGCGGGCCACATTCAATGCCTGCCGAGCCATGTCTTCCGTGCCCATGTACACCACGCATTCGAGACCGAGATGCGCGGCGACCGTTGCCGAAGCGACTCCGTGTTGTCCCGCGCCGGTCTCGGCGATGATGCGCGGCTTGCCCATCCTGGACGCCAGCAAACCTTGCCCGATGGCGTTATTAATTTTGTGTGCGCCGGTGTGCAGCAGATCTTCTCGCTTCAAATAAATGCGCGGACCGCCGAGTTTCAGGGTCAAGCGAGCGGCAAACTGCAAGGGCGTCGGGCGTCCGGCAAAGTTGTTCAGCAGATGCTGAACTTCCGCTTGGAATGCGGGGTCCGCTTTGGCCAGCTCGTAGGCGCGCTCTAATTCAAACAGTGGCGCCACCAAGGTTTCAGGAACGTAGCGTCCCCCATAGGGCCCGAAGCGCCCGGGAGCATTTGCAGGAGCTGTGAGTTGGCTGGCCATCAAACGAGTATTGTCGCACAGACCCAAACGAGCGCCTATCTTCGCTGGCTTTGGCAAGACTGCATCCGGAACTGTCTTGGCCCGGGCCTGCCTACTCGACCAAGGAGGCAAACTTGCCAAGTTGTCAATTAAAGCGGATTTGTCTCATTCACGGCATCGAAGAAGGCTCGCAGCTTTGCCGGATCTTTTTTGCCAAGACGCGATTCTACTCCGCTGGCAACATCGACTGCGTAGGGACGTACGGCGGTGATGGCCTCGGCCACATTCGACGGGTTCAGGCCGCCGGCGAGTATAATTCGATGCGCTTCGGCCGCTTTGTGAGCCAGCATCCAATCGGTTGTTTGCCCCGTGCCGCCAAAATTCGTTGCGTCCGCCCCATCCAGTAAAAATGCCGACGCTGCTTTGTACCTAGCGAAGTCAGGCGACTCATCGCCCTCTGCCACGCGCAACGCCTTAAGCACCGGAATTTTCCTGGCCACTTCCGCGACAACTCGGGGCGTTTCCTCGCCATGAAGTTGCGCGAAATCCAACCGCAAAGCTTGCGAAAGGGCGATCACAGCCTCAGCCGTCCAATTCACAAAAATGCCGATGGTAGAGATAAACGGAGGAAGCTCGCGAATTATTTTCAGTGCCGTGAAGGGGGAAATAGCCCGAGGGCTCTTCGGGTAAAAATTCAGGCCGATGGCGTGCGCACCGAGCTCAGCGCAAAGCCTAGCATCAGCGGGGTTGGTGAGGCCACAAATCTTGACGCGAACCATACCAATCATCTTACTTGAACTCAGCCGAGTGGGAGACAAACCGCCCCAAGCGAGGCGAGCAGCAGCGATTCTCTAAGGCCTGAGGAGTTCCGATAAAGCTGTGCCTGGATCGGGGGAAAGCATGAGATGTTCCCCAATGAGAAAGGCATCGAAGCCTGCGGCGCGAAGCTTGCTGAGGTCTTCGTGCGAGTGCAATCCCGATTCGCAAACGGCAATGCATTCATCGGGAATTTCGGTGATCAACTCGTAGGAGGTTTCCATCCGCACGGTCAAAGTCTTTAGGTCGCGATTATTTACGCCGATAATCCGGGCGCTTGCTGTCAGGGCGCGGTCCAATTCTTCGTGGGTGTGGACTTCGATCAATGGCTCCATGCTGAGTTCGCGGCCGAGCGCAATTAGTTCGCTCAATTGCATGTCGCCCAGTGCGGCTACGATCAGCAAGAAACTGTCTGCATCATTTGCACGTGACTCCCAGACTTGCCACGGATCGAAGATGAAATCTTTGCGCAAAATCGGGAGCGCGACGTTTTTGCGAGCGTCCCGTAGATTCTTGAGCGACCCATGAAAAAAGTCTTCTTCGGTGAGAACGGAAAGCGCCGCGGCACCGTCTGCTTCCAGGGATTTGGCCAGTTCAATGGCATCAAAGGGATCGCGCAGCACCCCGCGGGAAGGGGAAGCGGGTTTCAGCTCCGCAAGAATGTTGATAGCGTCGACGGACAGCGCCGCTTGCAAATCGCGGACAGCAGGAGCAGCTTTCACTCCAAATTTCAGCGCGGCCTCTGGCAGGACGCGCTTGCGATGGTCGACCGAGGCGCGGCGCGCTTCGATGATTCGGTCGAGCACAGTTCCGGTATTCACGTGAGCAGTCATCGCAGGAAGTTTGTATGCTAGAGATGTGCGGAGCGAGTGTCAACTGGCGCGACCAAAGAATAGGATGGTGGAATGAATTACGCGAAAAAATATGCAGCGCTGCTCGGACAGATTGCCGATTCAGCAGACATGATCTCGATGAAATATTTTCGCAGCGCGGAATTGCGCGTCGAGTGGAAATACGACGGCAGCGTGGTGACGCAAGGCGATAAAGCAATCGAAGAAATGGCGCGCGCAAAGGTAGCCGCCAGCGGACTGGAGTTGGATGTGCTCGGCGAAGAACTGGGAGGAGGCAGTGCGAAGGAGCCTGCGAAAAAGGGATGCGCCCGAATGATCATTGATCCCATCGACGGCACCGAAGAATTTTCACGCGGCATTCCCACCTTCGGCACGCTGCTGGGAATTGAAGAGAATGGTGAAATCGTTGCGGGAATGGCTAGTGCTCCTGCACTATCGCGCGGCACGCGTTGGTGGGCTTACCGTGGGGAGGGAGCGTTCCGCGACGGTAGGCGAATTCACGTTTCGTCCGTAGACACCTTGAAGGAGGCCATGGTATTCACGACAGGAACAGGGCCAAGCAAGGATCCCGCCGCTCGTGCCGCAATCCGACGGCTGGCCGATACGGCCCGCAACAGCCGCTCGATGGGCGGATTCTGGCAGCACATGCTGGTCGCGGAAGGCTCGGTGGAAGCAGCAATCGACTGGACTTCGAAGCCGTGGGATCTCGCACCACTCGGCATTATCGTAGAAGAAGCAGGCGGAGACTCGACGACGCTCGCAGGAGAGCGATCCATTTATCGAGGGCAGCTCATTAGTACCAATGGTGTACTACACAAGGAAGTGCTGGACCTTCTGAACTCGGGGGCCTAGGTGAACGCTGACCGAGCACTGCATATCTTGGCGGAAGAGGTCAGCGATTGCCGGCTATGTCCGCGATTGGTGAACTATCGTGAAGCCATAGCGCGCGAAAAACGGCGAGCCTTTCGCGACTGGACCTATTGGGGACACGGAGTGCCCGGATTTGGCGACCCCAAGGCGGAACTTTTTATTCTTGGGCTAGCGCCAGCCGCACATGGGGCGAACCGCACGGGTAGAATGTTTACTGGCGATCGCTCGGGAGAATTTCTTTACAAAGCTCTACACGGAGCGGGTTTCGCGAATCAGCCCACATCCATCAACCAAGAGGATGGCTTAGAATTGCAGAATGCGTACATCGCTGCGGCGGTTCGATGCGCTCCACCGTCCAACAAGCCCTGGCCGCGTGAAATCTTGAATTGCCGGCGATATTTGGAACGCGAACTGGCCATTCTGAGGCCGAAAGCAATCTTAGCCCTCGGCAAAATTGCGTGGGACGCCTACCTAGATCTTTTGCGGCAGCAAGGGAAAATTGCGTCACGCACTGCCTATCGCTTTGCCCACAGTGCAGAAGCGAAATTCGCCGACGGCCTTCCGCGCTTGTTCGGTGTGTATCATCCGAGCCAGCAAAACACGCAAACCGGGCGCGTGACCGAAACGATGTATGCTAAGGCTCTTGAACGCATCAGAGTCTTTTTAGGTATAGAGGGAAGGTTTTCTTAGTGACGCTTTTGTCCCGTTCGAGGAACAACCGGGGAGCTTACCTATCGGCCGGAAGTAGCATCTAAGCAACAATAGAACTCCCGAGGGGGCCAAACGTCGAATACACTGGAGGATGTTTATGGAGAGCCAAGTTTCTCGTTATGGGTTTCCGATTCTGTCCGGAATCGCCACGGCCTTTTTGCTGTTCTTACTGGCTGCCGCAACCCCTGCGCAGAATTCACAGCCGGGTCAGGACGCGGCCGGGGGACAGCAATTGTCCGCATATAATGTCGATCAACGAGTGGCAGACGGACAACGGCACGGATTGCCGCTAGAAACGTATGCGGTTGTGCCGGGCACGAGATTCCTCGTCAGCCTCGAGCAGGATCTGAATACCAAGGACGTTCACCAGAACCAGGCTTTCCGTGTGCGCACGTTGGAACCGTTGGAAGCAGGCAGCGGGATCTACCTGCCTTCTGGTGCGACGATTCGCGGGCATATCAGTCGCGTAGAACCTGCAGGTGTCACAGGGAAAGCGAGACTCTGGTTGACTTTTGATGAATTGCACGCAAAGTTTGGAGCGCTGCCAATCGTTGCGGAAGTGATTTCGGTGCCTGGCGATCACAGCATCAAGTCTGGTCCATTGCAGGAGGGTGTGATTGAAGGGCGCAGCAGCTCGCAAAAAGACGCCGCAACGGCCGCAGCGGCCGGGGCTGCTACAGGTGCGGTGAAGGGTGTGAAAGACAAGAATAAAAAAGAAGCGGCGGAAGGCGCGGCGCTGGCCGCCTTAGAAGCCTATCTAGTCGAATCCGGCCGAGGTCAGGAACTGCAATTGCCAAAGGGCGCGAAGTTGGAATTGGAGCTCGAACGCGCGCTTTATCTTCTGAAAGAGTGAACGGCCCGCGATTACTATACTGAGCGGAAGGCGCTTCCATTCTAGAGTCTCTTGCTTGGCATCCAATCGGTAGCTTGCTACAGTCGTAGCACCCAGACGAATTGATCATTATTTCGGTGAGGCGAACCGCATGGCGGAAGAGATTCGAGCTGTACGCACGGTTGAAACAGGTGAGCGCAGGGATCGGGTGCTAATTGTCGAGGACGAGGACAACGCACGCAAAGGCTACGAGCAGCTGTTGCAGCGCTGGGGATATGAGGTGCTTGGGGTAGGAAATGCCGAAGATGCCTTGGCAAAATTTTCTACATTCCAACCGGACACTTTGATTGCGGATGTGGAATTGCCCGGGATGAATGGTCTTGATCTGCTGAAGCAATTGGGCGACGAACTGCATGATGTGCCGGCCATTATTATCACCGGCAAAGGCAGCGAAGAACGGGTCGTTGCCGCAATTGAGTCCGGCGCCTTCTGGTATATCGAAAAGCCGTTGAAGGGTCCGGTGCTGCGCGCGTTACTGGACCGGGCATTAAGCAAAGCGCGTGACGCGCAGAATCTGGCGGTATTGCAAAGGCAATTGCGTGAAGCAGGACGCATTGGCGATCTGGTGGGCGGATCGAAGCCGATGCAGGAAGTGATGCGAATTGTCGAAATGGCCGCGCCGAGTTCTGCTTCCGTGCTCATTACCGGGGAAACCGGCTCTGGCAAGGAGATTGTGGCGCGCACGATTCACAAGCTGTCTCCTAGAAATAACGGGCCGTTTGTTGCAATCAATTGCTCGGCAATCCCCGAATCGCTGATGGAAAGTGAAATCTTTGGCCACGAGCGCGGTGCCTTTACCGGTGCGGCGGAGCGGCGCATTGGATGTTTTGAATTAGCCGATGGCGGAACATTGCTGCTGGATGAAATTGGCGAAATGCCGGCTCCGACACAGGCAAAGCTTCTGCGGGTATTGGAGGATCGCAAGGTGCGGCGGCTCGGCAGCAAAGTAGAAACTCCGGTCGACGTTCGCGTACTGGCTGCGACGAATAAAGACCCTGAGCAAGCGGTGACCAACGGAGAGTTGCGCCAGGATTTGTATTTTAGGCTGAACGTCTTTCACATCCATTTGCCGCCCCTGCGGGAGCACAAGGATGACATCCCGCCGCTGGTGGAATATATGTTGCGCGATATCAACACCAAACATGGCAAAAATGTGCGGGGAATTGGCGCGGAAGTTCTGGACATTTTTATGGGTCACACCTGGCCGGGGAATATTCGCGAACTGCGCAACGTGCTCGAACGAGCGGCGATCATGTCCGAAAAGGAATTGATCGGCCGATCGAGCTTGCCGGGAGAGTTTGGAAAAACGGCCGCGAAGGGGCCGAACGATTTGTCTGCTATTAAATTCCCGATCGGAACCACGGTCGATGCAATGGAACGCGAATTGATTTTGCAGACTCTATCGGCAACGGGAAATAACAAGACGCGCGCGGCGGAACTTCTGGGCGTCAGCCTTAAGACGTTGCACAATAAGCTAAAAGAATACGGCAGCGAGCGTACCGAAACGGAGTCGTAGCCGCTATGCAGCTCGGGCTGCGCACAAAACTTACGCTGATCATGACGGGGCTGGTATTGCTGTCCGTCACCGTGCTCTCTAGCGTCTTCTTCGAACAACTCCTGCAACAAGTCATGCACGACACCGATAAACATGCAAATGAATTGGCGCTGGAAATTTTCGATTCCGCGCATCAAGCGGTGATCGACGCAAAAACTCAAGGACTGCGGCCGGCATCTGACAACCCCCTGGACACGCACGAGTACGTGAAGCGGGCGTTGGAAATGAGCGGGGGACTCGATTCAAGCCTGAAGTCGGCGACGGCCGATTCGAAATCTATTTATGAGGTTTCCATTGTCGATCGCGACGGAATTGTCCTGGTCTCGAGCGACCCGTCCGCCCCGGGCAGACCAGCAACTCCCCGGCCGAAATTTTCGCAACTGGTACAAAGTCCATTCGTCCGTCAAGTTCGCATCCTGATGGACAAATCCCACGTCTACGAAGTGGATCTACCCTTCGGGCTTCGCGGAGACCCATTCGCCGACGTACGCGTATCGATTTCAACCGCGCTCTTGCTCGACGAAATCAAGCCACGCTTGAAGCAATGGACGACTTTGGTTTCACTTGCGCTGGTGCTTTCGACGATCCTGGCCGCGGTCGTAAGCGGAGTAGCTCTGGCTCCCATCCGCGATATCCTTGCGCAGCTAGAACGAATCTCCGCTGGCGAATATGATTCAGTGCCACTCATTACCAAGGATGCCAAAGGCAGTATCGACGAACTTGGTCAAGTGCGTCAGAAAATTTCTCAGGTTGGGCAACAACTGCGGGGGGTACACGAAATTTTCAGCTCGTTACGAGAGAATATGAATTCGGTAATGGCTGGAATGGAAGACGGCCTGCTTTTGTTCACTAGGGATGCGCGCGCGGTAATGGTAAGTCCCGCAGCGGAAAAGTTTTTGGGTGCGCCTGCATCTAACTTTCTCGGCCGTCGCGTGACCGACATTTTCCCTCCGGGGCACCCGTTGTATGAAGCGCTTCATCTAGATGGCGACCAGTTCCATGAGATCGCTTCCGAGACAGAGCTGGAAACCCAAGCGGGGCGCAAGCGCATCAGCGTTAGTGTGCAGGAAATTCAAGAAGCCGGGGAACGCATGGGCGCGTTGGTCACTTTGCGTGATCTGGACTCCATCGAGAGCATCAATACGCAATTGCAGGTTAGCGAACGATTGGCGGCAGTAGGGAGAATTACGGCAGGCGTCGCGCACGAAGTGAAAAATCCGCTGAACTCGATGCGGTTGTGGCTGGAAAATTTGAAGGAAGCTTTGCCACCGGAAACAGATGGAATGGCTCAACAAGCGGTGCACGTGTTGGATGTGGAGATCGACCGGTTGGACGCAGTGGTGAAACGGTTCCTGGATTTTGCGCGCCCAATGGAAGTGCGCTTAGAACCCACACAGCTTGCGGATGTGCTGCACGAAGTGCTCGAAATTGCCCAACCACAATTGCAGCAGGCAAACGTAGAGGTGGCGCAGCTGATTCCGATTGGCGTGCCGGAAGCGTTTGTCGACCGCGCGTTGCTCAAGCAAGCCGTCTTGAATCTGGTATTGAATGCGGCGGAGGCGATGCCGCAGGGCGGGCAATTGCAATTGACGTTGAGCCGACGTGGCGAAACGGCCGAAATTACGGTGGGAGATACGGGAAAAGGAATTCCTCCAGAGAATCGCCAAAAAGTCTTTCAATTATTTTTTACAACGCGACCCGGAGGGAGCGGCATCGGATTGGCGAGTACATTCCGAATTGTGCAGCTTCATAATGGTTCGATAAACTTTACAACGGAGGTTGGCCGCGGAACGACATTCCGCATCGAATTGCCGCTAGCCGCCTGAGAATGCTGGATATCGGAAAACGCAGCACCGCGAAACGAGCCTCTATCACGCACAGAGTTGCGCTGGTGGCCGTCACTCTGTGCACATTGTGCGGCGGGTGCTTCACGCGGAAACCGCCTGCAACGCGCCGAGTTCCGATCGCTTTTGCTCATCCGATCATTCCCTCGGCGATATCGGTCGCGTCGATCGGAGAAGCCCCGGATATCCCGCTTGAACTGGCTGGCCCGCCGAAACTGGTTATCCCGCGCGGTTCCCCGCCCAAGCCGCGAGTTGCTCAAGCACAACCCGCTGAACCTGCCACGGTAAAAGCGGCTGATCCGGTCATCGTTCGCGAATTGAGCCCGGAGCAAATGAATGCTGCGAAATCAGAGACCGAGCACAGTCTGGAAATTGCGGAATGGAACTTATCGCAAACGCAAGGAAAGCAATTGAACAGCACGCAAGAGGACGTGGCGTCGAAGATTCGGGGATTTATGGATACGGCGCGCGATGCGATGAAAAACAGCGACTGGCAGCGGGCGAAAAATCTAGCAAAAAAAGCGGAAGTACTTTCCCACGAATTGGTAGCAAATCTGTAGTTGCGGTGATTCGTTTGACACGTTTCATTTTCCAAGGCCCAATTGCGATAGACTACGCGTATGAATCGATATGACGTTGTAATTGCAGGCGGAGGCGTAATTGGAGCTTCCATTGCGTTCGAACTCGCGAGCGTCGGCTTAGCAGTGGCTTTGTACGATACCAACCAACCGGGCAAGGAAGCTTCCTGGGCCAGCGCGGGGATGATCTCGCCCGCACCGGAAAATTTGGGATCGATCCCGTACGTGCCAATCAGTCTGGCGAGTGTGGCGCTGTATCCGGAATTTATTCGCAACGTAGAAGAGCTTTCCGGAATTGATGTGGGCTACCGGCAAGAGGGCGCGATCGATGCCCTGTTCGATGAGAACGTGGAGGAAGAACTAAGCACGGTCATCGCGTTGCAACATGGCGTTGGATTGCGTGCCGAGGCCTTGGATGGGCCACAAGCGCGGGAGATGGAGCCCGCGCTCTCTGGCAGAATTAAGGCAGCAATCTTTCGACCGGATGAAGCGTCCCTGGACAATCGGGCGTTTACCAATGCCGTCTTGAAAGCGGCCCAGTCTCGGGGTGTGAAAATATTTGCCGGGAATGGTGCTAGATCGATTTGGAAGGAAAACGGACGCTGCAAAGGGTTGATCTTGCGGCACGGGCGGGTTGAAGCGGGGTCGACGATTATCGCAGCGGGTTGTTTTTCTGCGCAGATTGATGGTGCCGCACAATACGCGCCGGTTTTTCCGGCAAAAGGACAGATGCTTGCCCTGCGTTGCGCGCCCGTGGAGATTCGGCGCATGCTGTGGCTGGAGCATACCTATCTCGTGCCACGGAATGATGGAAGAATAATTGCCGGGTCGACGATTGAACACACAGGATTCGATCACAGTGTGACCGCCGGCGGGATCGAGAAAATATTGAGCGAAGTTCTGCAGCTTGCCCCGGGACTGGAAAAAGCTCAGATCGAGGAAACCTGGGCGGGATTACGGCCGGACTCCCCGGATCATTTGCCAATTCTCGGGCCGACGGATGTGGATGGACTGCTGATTGCTACGGGGCATTTTCGGAGCGGAATTCTGCTGGCACCGATTACGGCCCGATTAATGCGAGAATGGATCTGTTCAGAGAGAGTCAGTGTCGATTGGGAGCGATTCAGTCCGCTGCGGTTTTTGGAAGCACCAAACATCCGGAGCGCTTAGTTCCATCGCTCAGAGAACAGTTTCACGCTAGTTTTGCGGATTTTGTTGGATCACCACTGTGTTGGATTGGCCTACGTGCGCGTAGTGGATTTGGTCGGCGTCCAGTTTCAGATCGTGCTCGAGAATGAGATCCATCGATGAGCCGCGAGGGAGTTGCGCCTCCGGACCGCGGGAGAGCAAGACTGCGGCAAGTCCCACCAGGCCACCCGTTCCTGCGCCAATTCCGGCACCCTTTCCACCGCCTGCAATCGCGCCGATGCCTGCACCAGCGATTGTCGCGGTGGCTACTTTTTCTGCGTCCGCGCCCTTCCCGCCGGGACCGGTGATTTTTCCTTCGGAATCGGTCTTGGTCTGGCTGCCGCTATCGGTACTGTGAGGCTCGGCGTTCATGTCCACGGTATAGCCGTTCGGGAAAATCATGGTATTTAAGCGCAGCCGCAGTTCACCCTTCCCCTTTACACGGCCCGGTCGTTTGGCATCGCTCACTTCGCCACGCAGATAAGAACCTACAGGAACGACCACTTTGTTATCGATGGTAATCGGAAATGAAGTTCGAAAGTAAACCGAGTCTCCGGGCTTGGCTGTGGCCGTAGAAATCCCGTTCTCCAAGGTTACTCCGATGCGCGTTCCGGTGGGAACGATAATGTGTTGACCGGTTTTATTCTGGCTTTGGGTACTCGTCTCGGGCGCCGCGGCTGGCTGGGCAGGAGATGACGGTTCGGGTTGCGGGCCTTCTGGGGCCTGAGCCCCGGCGCAGGTGGCGTAGAGGGAAGCTGCGGCAGAAAGTAATAACGTACGAGTGATGGCTGCATACTTCACGGAAAACCTCCTTCGTGCCAGGTCGGATGCCGCAAGCTAAGGCTCGGGATGCCTGCGCCCAGCATAGTCGAAAGTAGCGAACGTGCCTAGGTCATCGGGCCCTAAAATTGACCTTGCCGGCCGGCAGCAGGTACGCTTACTGAGAGAATGGGACGAGGAGTACTCGATGGCGAAACTGGCACTGATTTATGGGATGCGGCTGTTACCGGTCGACGACCTCGGAGAAGTACGAGAAGCGCTGGTGGTATTAAAGAACGGAAAAACAGCGCGAGTGGCAATGCACCTGATTGAAGGAAGCAAGGAAGAAATTGAAAATACGTTTCGACAATCGATTGACGCGTTCTTTGAAATGTACCCGGAGATTTGAGGAGCAACCAGTGGTTGGATGTGCTCGGCTTACTAGCAACTTACAACGCAAACCATTCCTACCGGTTGCCGAAATTTTCAGGATCTTCCGTGGGATCTCCCAAGTTATCGTTAATTAGGACTGTCGACTGGCCCGTCAATTCAAAGCGTTTCCTGCATTTGTAGCAGGCAACCAAGTCGTCGAGCCGAACCATGAAAGAGGTGGCTTTGGCGAATTTGCGGCGGTCTTCTTCACCAATGCCGCGCGGTAGTTCTTTCTTTTTGCGGCAGACTTTCCAGCGCACAGGGGCTTCAAATTCGCCGCGACAACTGGGGCAAACGAGCTTGACCTTGCGGGTTTCTTCCTTTTCGATATAAAAGGCGCGTTCGTCCATAAGTTCACGCGGAATGTTTCTCCGCTTCGCTCATTGTAACAAATTCGAGGCCCAAATCGCGCCACCGAGGTAGCCAATACTCGAGCGCAGCCAGTGTCACGGTTCTGTCGGCGTTTTGCTGCAGGTAATTGCCATCGTGAAGGCAGAGAATTTCACCCGCAGTTGACCGGTGGCCTTTTCGCTTTGCGTAGGGAGCTTCGGCGTGGGTGGCAATCCGTTGCATGCGTTCTCTAAGCGACACGACAGATTTGGCGCGCCAGTCTCCTGGAAGGAGCGACCACATGACCATTTGCATGTTCTGGCTATGGACGATTTCGCTTAGCCACGGACTCCGATAGCCAAAGGGCGGACGAAAAAATCGCGGATGCTCCAAAATGGTGCTCTCGATCGTTTCGCTACATCTTCTCAATTCAATCGCGGTTTCTTGCGGTCCACAGAAGAACAGATTGGGGTGACTCTCCGTGTGATTTCCAATCTCATGCCCGCGCTCGTAGGTTTCCTTTAGCAATTCTGGACAATTACGAGCAAATTTTCCAACCACAAAGAATGCAGCTTTGGCCTGGTAACGCCCGAGGAGATTCAGCAGCTTGGGAGTAATCGAAGGGTTTGGCCCATCGTCAAAAGTCAGAGCGAGTTTTCGAGCGGAATTGGTCGAAGAGAGCGCAGGACCGAATAATTGCGCGCGCGAATTCACCGCGGCATAGGCAGTCATTCCGGCCATTCCGGTAACAATTGTGGGAGCGGCAATCCACCAAGGATTCATTCAGAACATTCTCGCATGAGGCGTGTAACGGTGCAGCTTTTGAGAGCCTTTGGATATTTCGGCGGCAAATTGAATCAGAAATTGGCGGCGGCGGCTTCGACGTTTGGGAATACTTTCACCAGCTTATCGACGCTGGTCATCTTTAGAATTTCATCTACGACACCTTGCGCTCCGGCGATACGCAATTCGCCGCCTTCTTTTTTCACCTTCGCCTGGCTCAAAACGAGAATACCGACACCAGTACTGTCGAGCATGGTAATTCCGGCAAGGTCCAGGATAATTTTTTTCTTACGGTCGTTGAGAACCTGGGCCAGCTTCAATTCAACGTCGCGGGAATTAATGCCCATGATGATGCGGCCGACCATTTCGAGGACGGTAATGTCTGGCGCGATCTGCTTCTGGTCGATCGTAAGGATCATTGGGCACCTCTCTGCCGGCGTGGCACGCTTGGCCCGTCAGAAGCCTAGACGGAGATTGTGGCGTCGCGCTGAGGAATTCTACATCAGGGAAGGGTGCGGTGGAATTGGAATCAGTAAGATATGTTCACCTGATTGGGTAGTAAGGATGGAACCACCGAGGGGCGGCATTCCGCCGCCCGCTCGGTTCCGATTCCGATCGAGCAGTGCAGGCACCCTTCTCCACCCCTACGCGCCTGTGCGCCTTAGGACAACTGGCGATCGGGTGGAAGCGACCGCCGGGTTTTCAGCTCGCTCAGAAGTCGTTCGACTTCAGAGTCACGATCGAGGCGGTTGAGTCGGTCAGCAACATCATCGGTGATCAGCTCCAATTCGGCGGTCGCGGTGGCTTCGGTATGATTGACACGATCTTTCAAGCGATCGAAGCTCGCGCTTTTCGAGCCATCGCCGATTGCGACTTGGGCTCTGGTGGCTCGGTCGAGCGCGATACTGCGACGATGCCGGGCGAGAAGGAGTTCCCTTTTCGATTTTGCTTCATCGAGTTTTTGCTCGAGCTTGAATAAAGCGGTTTTCAACGATTCCACCTGGGCCTTTTGATCGTTCACTTGCTCCTGGAAACTTTGCGCCAAGCGTTGCGAAGTCTGATAGCGGTCAAGCGCAGAGCGGGCCAGATCGTCCTCCTTCTTGTCCACCGCGATTTCGGCTTTGCGCATCCAGTCTTTGCCTGTGTCTTCCTGTTCGTGCTGCTTTTTTTCAAGGATGTGTTGGTCGGCGATAGAGACCGCGACCTGTGTTTTGACCTGCAGATATTGATTCTCCATGTCGAGAATGACCTGCTTGATCATTTTTTCAGGATCCTCGGCACGATCGACCATGTCATTGATATTTGCCCGAATTAAAGTGCTCACTCGTTCTAAAAGTCCCATTGTCATTCTCCCTTCTATTTCTTCTCGAACTACCGATCTGGCCGAACTCCTCAAAAAGGCGAGAAACATTGCGAGATGGCCGCCACGATTTGCGCCCACGCCAGGCTGGCGATGATCACTCCCAGCAAAATGGTCAGGCCGCCATACAGGCTCTTCTTTTTCTGGTGCGTCGTAAGATTCATAACATCCCCCCGTCATCAAAGCGCCGAAGCGGGTTGTTGGCCTGCCCGGGCGGAAAGGGTTTAGGACTTGATCGGAACAGATGGATCGGCCTTCGGCGCCTTGTCGCCAATCATCCGGACTTTACCCAGCAGGTCCGCCATCTGCATGCCAGAGAGCGCTTCAAACAGCGCCGGTACCTGCGCGGCTATCTTGGTCACGTCGCCGGTTATCTTGTACGCGCCGGCGGCATCGCCGTTGCCTGTCGAGACGACGGTGATCTTGTCCACTTTGCTGAGCGGCTCGCTGAGCGCACGAACGATTTCCGGCAAACCGGTAATCAGCTTGTCGACGACCGCCGCTTGGTTGTACTCCTGGAAGGCTTCCGCCTTGACGTTCATCGCCTTGGCCTCCGCTTCACCCTTCTTGAAGATGATCTCGGCTTCGGCTTCACCCTGCGCGCGGGTTGCGGCAGCGCGGCCCTCGGCTTCGGTCATCATGCGTTGACGCTCGGCGCTTGCCAGCGTTTCGATGCGTTGACGTTCGACTTCCGCCTGTTTCAACACGGTGGCGATCAATTCGCGTTGGACGCGCTCGATTTCGGCTTCCTGTACCTTGACCTGTGCTTCGCGTTCCACCTGCTGCACGCGCACAAGTTCGGTCACCACAGTCTGCTGTTGACGGTTGGTTTCGATTTCATAAGCTTTGTCGGCTTGCGCCTGGGCTTTTTTGCTGGTTTCGAGATAGCTGGCTTTCTTGATGTCGAGATCCCGTTCCGCCTCGGCCTGCTTTGCCAGCGACGCAGTCTCAGCGGCAACGCGTTCTTGGTCGGCATGCGCCTTGGCGATGGCGGAGGTCCGTGAGGCTTCGGCGCGCTTGATGGCGATATCGCGATCGGCTTCCGCAGTGGCCACCTCGGCGTCGCGCTTGATACGCGCGATATCCGGACGGCCCATGTTGGTGATGTATTCATTCTTGTCGCGGACTTCTTTCAGCGTAAAGCTGACCACTTCGAGTCCCATCTTGCTCATGTCCTCCGCGCAAGTCGAACGCATCCTTCCGCCGACCATTTCCGGCTCCTTTACGATCTGCTCAACGGTGAGTTGGCCGATGATGCCGCGCAGGTGACCTTCCATCACCAGGCGGATCAGGCCTTCCCGTTGTTCCGGCCGTTTGGTCAAAAATTGTTCGGCGGCGGTTCGAATCGAAACCGGATCGGACTTCACCTTGAGTTGTGCGACGGCTTCAACGGTCAACGCAACCCCCTGATTGCTATACAGGCTCTGTTGCGGGGCTACGTCGAATGACATCAACTCGAGTGAAAGATCGCGGCACTGTTCGACCATTGGGAAAATGATGGTGCCGCCACCCTTGATGACGCGGGTCCCTCGAAAACCGTACACGATCAAGGCTTCGTGGGGACCCGCCTTGCGGTACATCCGGGCGACAATGCCCATGATGAGAAGAAGACCAACGACCGTTAATCCGGCGATGATCCAAACACCTGAGAACTCCGACATACAGACCTCCCTTTTTCCGTCGACGGGAACTGTTGGCTGCGTTCTTCAGTCCCGAAATCCAGTGCCCTGTCCATCCGGGTTCACAGACCGGGGTCACTCTGAGTTTGTAAACTCCTCCCACCTCTTCACGTAGGCGATCCCGTTTTCATAGCGGCTGATGACAACTTCACTGCCCTTCGCGATCGCTGTGCCGTCGTCGCTGCGGGCGCCCGCGCTGCGGCGGATCCCGTGTTGCTCGAAGATGACCTCTCCCGTGCCGCTGGCGTGAATGCTGATGCTCACCGTGCCGACAGAGCCTTCCTCCCGGTAATCCCACTCGTTCATTTCGCCAGTCCCATCCTTCAACAGGCGCGACATGAAGCGAAAGACCAACCAACCGGCGAGCGCACCCGAAAGGAGGGCGATGTTCAGACTCATAAAGGCCACCAGATGCGACTTCTTCGTCAGGATGTAGCCGGTGCCACCAAACCAGGCCAGAAATGCCATGAGCGTCGTGGCATTGAACCAAGAAAGGTGAGAACTGCTCTTGCTGGCCGCCCCCGCATGAGCGTGGTGCATCCCGTGGCCGTGCAGGTGGAAATGCATCCCGAACGGCAAATGCAGATGCACTGCCCCGGCTAGGAATGAGATCACGCTCAGAGAAAAACCAATCAGGAAACAGAGCAGATAAAAATCAGACCAAGACATGGAGGACATAGCTCACCTCGAGACGCGACTGCCCGAGAACTTGGCCGTCGAGCACTAATTGCGCGATTGCTCGCGACTTTGCGCGCTGGGTTGCAGAACTTCCGTCAGCCGTTCTGCCAGTCCCGGTGTGCGCAAAATTTCACCAAGCAGGAGTAGAGCTCCGCGCGAATCGGGAACTTCGGCTATTGCCAGAAGCGCGCGTTCGAGCTGGGGGTCGGCAGTGAACTGATCGGCGCCGGCATACACCCAGGAATCGATTGTCGAGTCGGCCATGCGCAACTCCGACTGGAGCTCTCGAGTGAAGCCGGCGGGGTCGTCCACAAGGAAGCCTGGGTAGACGCGAAAGAAACGCGCCAGAAGTTCCCGCGACGTGTTGGTCATATGCGGCCGGGCGCCGCTCTCAATTTGCGAGAGATACGCCTGGCTGAGCCCGCGGCCAACTTCGGCCTTCATGGCTTCAACCACTTCCGATTGGGTCATGGGGCGGCCGAGGCCGCGGAGCGAACCCTCAATGGCGCGGAGGGAGCGAAGTTTGTCGCCGAGATTCATGGAGCAACTCCTAGTCTGCATATTGCAATATGCAAAATCTATATAGCAATATGTAATTTGTCAAGCAGAATCGACTGCACTTTTAAACCATTTATATTGTTATATTTAAGCTGATCTGAGGGACGCTTGGGAGATGGCTGCGGCTATTTTTTACTGGGGCTTGCGCAATTCGCTGAGATCGATGCCTAGCTGCTGACACTTCTTGTAGAGGTGGCTACGCTCAAGCCCGAGGGCCCGCGCGACCCTGGTCATATGAAAATTGTGGTGGCGGATTTCGGCCAGCAGGACTTCGCGCTCGAATGCTTCGCTGCGCTCGACTAGAGTCCCCTGCCCGCTCGCTCGTTTTACGCTCGACAGACTGGCCGAACTTGGGTCACCGGAGGGAAGCACCAAGCCGACGTCTTCCGCTGTGACCGTCTCTTCGCTAGCGAGGAGCACCAGGCGCTCGACGATATTGCGAAGCTCTCGGACATTGCCTGGCCAGGAATATTTCTGGAGCGCAGTGATCGACTCCTCGCTAAAGGCCCTTTCTTTCCACCCGTTCTGTTTGGCAATTTGCTGGGCGAAATGCGCCACCAGTTCCGGGAAGTCTTCTGGGCGATCGCGAAGTGGGGGCAGCGAAAGGGGAAATACATAGAC
>DATFZN010000098.1:0-24074 GCA_035314425.1 Candidatus Acidiferrum sp.
AATCTTCGCCAAACTGCTCAGCTCGTAATCCTTTGCTGCTCTTTAGCCAGTCTGCGCGAATTTCCCCGTATTCACAAACTAGTTCGAGGCCCGTTCGGCCTTTGGAGGGTGAGGGAGGTGCGGCCCTGCTCCTGGATTATCCGTCGGTGTTTTCGCGCGTGGCTTTGCGCACGTCACTGCCCACCAGCGCGAGGCGTATTTTGGCAACTCACACATTTTCCCGCAGCCGGCAGAGGTTCTCGACTGTGCGCAGGCGCAGTAGCAGCTGCCTACCGCTGGTTTTGTCACACGACTGGAGCTGTCCGCCCAAACAGAGAAAGCGGCCACCGCAATCAGAAAGCAGAACTCGATAAGCACCCAGCCGCCGAACCGAATGAGGCGCTGAGCAATGGAAGAAGCCATGAGGGGCCAAGTTTCCATCTGAAACAGAAAAAAACCGATAGGCCCCAAAGACAAAATAAAATGTTACTAGGGTTCTGATGGTACCAGTGCCGGAGGGTTCCGTTTTGGACTTCAGCCCGCTTTAAGACCTTATGGCGAGGCTGTCTTGTCTTGATCGTTAAGACATTTAGAATAAACGACTTAAGAATAAGCAGGAGTCCACAGTTCGTCCCCCGTCATACTGCTCGGGCGCTCACGGGCTCAGTGAGTAGTTCACTACGACGACTGTGTCCACTTCCATTGGCTGGCCATCTATCAGGGTTGGTTCATAGTCCCACTGCTTCACCGCTTCGATTGCCGAGCGCAGAAGAGCAGAATCTCCCGCGACGACTTGAACCTGCGTGACCGTTCCAGTCGTGGTGATGACGATGTGCAGTCTAACCGCCCCCTGTATCCCTCTGCCTTTTGCCTGGACAGGATACACAGGCGCAACTTTGGTCTTCACTTTCTGGGCCATGATCTTGCCACTGATGGTAACGCGGACGGGTTTCGCGGCCTGGGCAACGGCAGAGGCGGCAATGAGCATACAAATACTTAGACAAAAAAATAACGAGCACATCTTCGGGCGGAACAGCACGGGGACGGCCTCCACTTAGTTTCACTGCGGAACTTCTATACCTGGCTTTGCGGGCTTTCTTTCCAGACTGAAGTAAGCGCTTCGCTTGGTTGGCGGCTGATGGGAATTCCTGCCATTCCCAAAACGTGCGCGACCTGTGTTTCACGCAGACGCGACGCATCGTATTCCAGTGAGATCTGGTTCTTTTGCTCGTCCACGCGAATCTTGCGTAGCCCATAGGTGTTTGAAAATTCGCCGAGGCGTGTCAATTGTTCGTTGCTCAGGGAGGAGTGTAGGTTGTAGGTAATTTCAACGAGTGTCATGCCCAGCATTATAGCAGCCTGATCGAAAGCTTTTGAATGGATGGGAAGGAGATGGGTAAAGACCCCCTGTCCTTCCCTTTGGCTGCCCCCACTTGATGGATATAGGGAGGGAGGGTATAGATAGGGGTAGGGGGTATATGACATGGCGGCGAAGAAAACGGCGCGCAAGGCTGCCGGTACCGACCCGCAGTTGAAGACGCCAATCAAAAGCGTCTGAGGCTAATCGAAGGTCAAGTCCGCGGCCTCCAGAAAATGGTGGAGGAAGACCGCTATTGTGCCGATATCATTGTGCAAATAGCCTCCGTGCAGGAAGCCCTGCGCGGGGTTGCCCGCAACCTGATGAGGAGGCACTTGCTTCATTGCGCCGCAAAAGCCTTTTTGAGTGGGAAACCAGCCGAATCGGCCATCATGTATGACGAACTCCTGGGCTTGATCTACACTCATCTTCGCTAGCGGGTTGTTCATCTTATAGCTTTTGAAACGAAAGCGAGGCAGCTGTGCCAACGACGACTGAGCGCGACCCGGTTTGCGGCATGGATGTGAATCTGGAAACCGCAAAAGCCAAACAAGAATACGCGGGCAAGACTTATTATTTCTGTTCGCCGGGATGCGCGCAGAAGTTTTTACAGCAACCTGCAAAATATGTCGCCGTGCAGGAAGAGCAGATGGCCACCACAAGTAGTTCGCTCTCCATGCGCTCAGCGCCTCCCTCGAAGGTAGTGCTAAGTCTTCCGATTCTTGCCGCCGAACCAATGGAGAAGGATCTGGTTTGCGGCATGATGATTGACCCGAAGAAAGCGGTAGGAAAGCGCGAGCACGACGGCAAAACCTATCTCTTCTGCTCTACACGATGCGCGGAACGATTTGCCAGAGAGCCAGAAAAATTTCTTGCTGCGTCCGGAACCGCAGTAAAGGGGGGCACCCAAGCCTCAGGTCAAAAAAAGGACGACGACCTGCGCGGCATTCGTTACACCTGCCCCATGGACCTTGAGATTGTCCAAATTGGTCCAGGAACTTGCCCCAAATGTGGCATGGCGCTTGAGCCAATGGACATCGTGGCTGAAGAACCATGCGATCCCGAATACGATTCCATGCGCAAACGATTTTGGGGGAGCGTGGTCCTATCGCTTCCCGTGCTGGCGCTCTCTATGTTCGCCCCGGGCTTCCACCCCCAACCGCAAATTAAGAATGGAGTGGAACTTCTGCTGGCAACACCGGTCGTGTTTTGGTGTGGTTGGCCATTCCTTCAACGGTTCTGGAATTCACTCATCAATCGTAGCCCCAACATGTTCACACTCATTGGCCTCGGTACCGGTGCGGCTTATCTTTACAGCGTTACCGTCACGCTGTTCCCGCAACTTTTCCCGGCTTCGTTCCGCGATATGCATGGTCAAGTCTCAGTGTATTTCGAAGCAGCTGCCGTGATCATCACTTTGGTGCTGTTGGGGCAAGTATTGGAGTTGCGGGCGCGCCAGCGCACCAGTTCTGCTATTCGCGAGTTGCTGCATCTAGTGCCACAAAACGCTCATTTGGTGGAAGGCGATGCCGAGCGCGATGTACCTCTCTCACAAATAAAACCCGGTGAATTACTGCGTGTGCGTCCGGGCGAACGTGTTCCGGTTGACGGAAGCATTCGCGAAGGTTCCGGCTCGCTCGATGAATCGATGATCACTGGCGAAGCCTTGCCAGTCGAAAAAACTCTCGATGACAAAGTTACAGGTGGCACGCTGAATTTCGGCGGTAGCTTCGTGATGGTTGCGGAGCGAGTTGGTAATGAAACGTTACTGGGCCAGATTGTGAAATTGGTTAGCGCAGCGCAGCGCAGCCGCGCGCCTATGCAGCGCTTTGCCGACCAAGTCGCTGGGTACTTTGTCCCCGCAGTAGTGCTGGTAGCAGCTTTGGCCTTTGTGGGCTGGGTGATTTGGGGGCCTGAGCCGCGATTTGCTCACGCCCTGGTTGCCGCAGTTTCCGTTCTGATCATTGCCTGTCCCTGCGCGTTGGGTTTAGCCACGCCTATTTCGATCCTCGTCGCTGTTGGGCGCGGCGCCGCTGTGGGAGTTCTCGTGCGCGATGCCGAAGCGCTCGAGCGCCTCGCGAAAGTGGATACACTTGTTGTCGATAAGACGGGAACACTTACCGAAGGCAAACCGGATGTGGCAGCCATCGAGCTGATTCCCGAAAGTAAATTCTCGCAGGACTCGCTATTGTCTCTCGCGGCAAGCCTAGAGCACTCGAGCGAGCATCCGCTTGGCCGGGCAATTGTTCGCGCGGCCGAAGCCAAAGAATTGCCACTCGCACCGGTTACAGAATTCCACGCTATTCCCGGCGGCGGAGTAGAGGGCCAGGTCCTCGGCAAGAAAGTTGTGGCAGGTACGGCAAAAGTTCTGCAATCGCAGGGAATGTCTGCGCCAGAGAGTTTAAGCACCGGACAACGATCTGGCGCGGGAAATCTCTCGGCAGCCACACTGGTTTTCTTTGCAGTGGACGGAATTGTTGAGGGCACTTTCCTGCTCCGCGATCGAGTGAAGTCGACCACTGCTGACGCGCTAAAACGCCTCCGTGAAGATGGGTTGCGCATCGTTATGTTGACCGGAGACCGACAATCCGCAGCCGAAGCTATTGCGAAGGAGTTGGGAATCCAGGAATTCGAGGCGCAGGTTCTGCCCCAAAGAAAAGCCGAGGTGGTCGCCAATCTAAGGCAGCAAGGACGAATGGTAGCCATGGCGGGAGATGGCATAAACGACGCACCAGCTTTGGCGGCGGCCGACGTGGGAATCGCCATGGGCACCGGAACGGACATCGCCATGGAGAGCGCCGGAATCACGCTGGTAAGAGGAGACTTGCGCGGTATTGTGAGAGCCCGGCGGCTTTCTCGTGCCACCGTGACCAACATCAGGCAAAATCTGGCGTTTGCGTTCTTCTATAACGGATTGGGTATACCCATCGCTGCTGGAGTTTTTTACCCTATGTTCGGTTGGCTGCTAAGCCCGATGATCGCCAGCGCGGCTATGAGCTTCAGCTCGGTGTCGGTCATTACGAATGCACTTCGGCTGCGAAGAGCATCCCTGTAAGAAGTACATAGAGGCTCCGAATTTGCGATCGGCGACGAGCACGCCGCGACGTGCCCAGAACTGGTCTCGGCTAATTCTAGTGGCACGCCACTGTGCGCCCTGACCAAATCACAACTTCGCTCGTCTATACCGATTGAAGGGAACTTTTGCGACTGCACTGCGTACATTAAGTGAGAACCAAGACGTCCCCCGTGTGAGGGTGGTTATGTCGAACAATGGAAGCGGTTTAACAAACAGCAACGGAAACGGAAAGGCAGCAAAAAAGCGGCGTCGCCGGATTATCATTGGCTCTATCGCGCTTTTAATTCTAATTGGCGGTGGCTACGGCGTGTTCGCTGCGCTGCGCCCCAATCATGAAATCGATCCCTCCAAGCTCGCCGCCGTCGAGCGCGGGGATTTGGCCAAGGTGGTGGTCGCCACAGGCAAGATTCAGCCACTCTCCAAAGTCGAAGTGAAGTCGAAAGCCAGCGGCATCGTGAAGAAACTGTATGTCGATTATGGGGATAAGGTGAAGCAAGGCGAAATTCTGGCAGAATTGGACAAAGTGCAACTGGAAGCGAGCGTGCGCGCCTCACAAGCCAATTATCAGGCTGCGCAAGCCGCTTGTGATTCGGCTGTTGCCTCACTGGAGCGCAGCAAAGTGGATGCCGAAGGCCCGGATGTTCCTTTCCTGAAGCTCAATATGGGCCGCGCCGAGCAGATGTACAAAGACGGTGTGATGTCCAAGAGCTTGGTGGAAGACGCCGAGAAAAATTATCAGATGGCGCTGAACAAGCAGGTAAGTGCGCAGCGCAACCTAATAGTTGCCAAGGCCGAGATTGCAAAAGCGGAAGCCCAAGTCGCCCAAGCCAAAGCAGCTCTGGAAAATGCCGAAGAAGATCTGCGCAATTCCACAATCGTCAGCCCGATTGATGGGCTGGTACTTTCCCGAGACGTAAACGTGGGTGATGCCGTTAGCTCGATCCTGGTCTTGGGCTCGCAAGCAACGTTGCTGTTGACCCTTGGTGATATTAGCGAAGTGTACGTCCAGGGCAAAGTCGACGAAGCGGACATTGGAAAAGTTTATTTGAACCAGCCCGCCCGAATTGTGGTGGAAGCATTTAAAGATAAGAAATTTACGGGAAAAGTCACCAAGATCTCGCCACTTGGCAAAGAGAAAGATAATGTGACCACATTCGAAGTTCGCGTCTCCATCTCCAATCCGACGGGCGAGCTCAAAGCCAATATGAGTGCAAATGCCGAAGTGGTCCTGGAAGAAAAGAAGGATGTCCTGATGGTTCAGGAAGCTGCCCTGATTTATGACAAAGATCGCAACGCCTCGGTGGAAGAGCCCGATCCGAAAGCCCCCAACGGGCGGAAAAAGGTGAGCGTGAAGTTGGGAATTTCCAATGGTGTGAAGACGGAAATAGTTTCTGGCCTGAACGAAAAGCAGCAGGTAGTTCTTCAATAGGAAAGAGCAAAGGCGCTGTCATGACGTTTCGAGATCTCTTGCGGGACACGCTGGCCACGCTCTGGGGACATAAGCGGCGGACTCTGCTCACCATGTTCGGCATCGCCTGGGGAATCATTTCCATCACCCTAATGGTCGCTGCAGGTGAAGGTCTCGGCCGCGGTATTCAGAAGCAGCAGGAAAATTTTGGCAAGGATGTGATGATCGTTTTCTCCGGCCGCACTAGCATGCAAGCAGGAGGCACGCGCTCGGGGCGAGTGATTCACTGGATGGAAGACGATCACGTGGAAGTCGCAAAAGAAGCGCCGGCCTGCAAATATGTGATGCCGGAACTGGGAAACAACGTAAAAGTACACAGCGCGTTCAATAGCGGAGACATTGATACAGTCGGCTCGCTTCCGCCATTTACCGAAATTCGCAGTATCGCCGTCGCGCAGGGACGTTTTTACAACTATGAAGACAACGAAGAGGGCCGACGCGTAGCTTTCCTCGGCAGCGACACCAAGAAACAACTTTTTGCGGAACGCGATGCCCTTGGCCAGATTATCGAATTAAACGGCATTCCCTATACCGTCATCGGCGTAATGAAAACCAAAGATCAGAACTCCAGCTACGATGGTGTGGACATACGCAAGATTTTTATCCCGTTCAATGCGATGAAGCGCGATTTTCCCAACAAGCCGCCGTCGGTTGAGCACACTGTCGATCGCATCCTGGTAGCGCCCTGGTCGCTAGAGACGCACCCCGACTGTGTGCGGCAAGTCCGGCGCACGCTGGGGCGTTTGCACAATTTCGATCCGCGCGACGAGGAAGCCGCGAGCATCTGGGACACTGTGAAAAATGCCCAGGCCAATCGCATGATTTTCGTAGGAATGGAAGTGTTCATGGGGGCGGTTGGTATAGCAACGATTTTTCTGGGCGGCTTGGGAGTGATGAATGTGATGTTGGTCAGCGTGCGTGAGCGCACTCGCGAAATCGGTGTGCGGAAAGCACTGGGTGCCACTCGCGAATCAATTCTCCGCCAATTCTTCCTTGAAACTGTAATTCTGGTGCTCATCAGTGGTGGAGCAGGTCTCATCATTTCGTATGGGCTGTGCGGCCTAGTCGGCCTCCTTCCGAAAATGCCCTACTTCGACGGTCTTGATCCCAGTTGGAAGCTGGCAACCCTCACGATCAGTTTGCTCGGCCTGATTTCCGTTCTCTCGGCGTTGTATCCTGCAAATCAAGCTGCTTCCGTCGATCCAATAGAAGCGCTTCGTTTCGAGGCAGGTGGCTGATGCTTACGGAAATCTTCAAAGAATCGTGGGCGGCGTTGGGGCGCAATCGGATTCGCAGCTTGCTCACCATGACAGGTATTTCCTGGGGCATCGTTGCAGTCACGCTGCTCTTGAGTTACGGCTCGGGATTTCGCAGTGTGCTGATGTACACATTTGAAGTCTTTGGCAAGGGCGCAGTCATCTGCTGGCCGGGCACGACCAGCGAACAAGCGGGCGGAGAGCGCGCCGGAAAGGAAGTTCACTTCGAGCAGGAAGATGCGGATTGGGTAAAGGCGCAGTCGCCGCTCATCAAGCGGGTCACGATGGAAACCGTAAAGTGGAAGGGAGTCTCCCATGATGAGCGGCTCTCCGACACAGCCACTCGCGGTGTTTATCCTGAGTACGGAGAGATGCGCAACGAGGTGCCCGCCGACGGCCGTTGGATTTCGCCGGAAGACATCGCCGAGCGGCGGCGGGTAGTCTTCCTAGGTGCGCGCATCAAGAAAAAACTGTTTAGCGGTATGCCCGCGGTTGGAGAGACAGTTCGCATTTCAGGTGTGCGCTTTACCGTCATTGGTACCATGGACATGAAATTTTCCGACAGTTGCTATTTCAACTGCGATGATGAATCGGTGTTCATCCCATATACCGCTGCCGCGGATCTGTGGGATGCGCGCTACGCTAGCGTGATGGTGTTTGAACCCGTTGCGTCACAGTTTGAAGCGCCGGCCATGGTGCAATTTCGTACTGCCATTGCGAACCGGCAACATTTTTCGCCCAATGATAAACGTGCAATCACCATGTTCGGACGCGAAGAATTCAAGCCGGTCTACGAGGGAATTACCCTGGGAATTGAAGGACTGCTTTTCTTGATCGGTGCGATGACGCTGGGCATTGGCGGGGTCGGGGTGATGAACATCATGCTGGTCTCGGTCGATGAGCGCGTGCGGGAGATTGGACTACGCCGCGCCCTCGGCGCAAAAAAATCACATATCCGCTGGCAGTTTCTGTTAGAAGCGCTGGTCTTAACCCTGGCTGCTGGCGCAATTGGCATGCTGCTTTCGTGGATCCTGACATCAATGATTGATACGCTGCCGTTCCTCGGTCCTGCCTATGAGGATGATAGCGGCAAGGTCGATATCCACTTGAAGTTGTCGGTGATGACCATGTTCCTCTCTGCCTTGATCCTCGTAATCGTGGGAGTTATCAGCGGTTGGATACCGGCAATGCAAGCGGCCAAACTCGATCCTGTGGAAGCTTTGCGGTATGAATAGCGGTTCCATTCCCGCTGGCTACTATTGACTCTCTCCGCTGCTGCAGACCCCCGTCCGGCTGTTATAATTATACAAATAGAGAACTTGACGAGTCTTGGAGGATGCCGGATGAAGCGGCCACATCTGAAGCTGAAATTGTTAGTGTTGTTCGCGGCGGCGATGATGCTGTTTATGCTCGTCAAATTTGCAGATGCGCACGCAATTCTGAAGGACAGCTCACCGGCTCCCAACAGCACCGTGGCCGGGCCGGATGTTCCTCTAAAATTGCAGTTCAACGTTCGCGTCGACTCAGCTCGCTCCAAATTGCAGTTGGTAAGTCCTGAGAATGCTATCGTCGACCTGGTGGCCGAGAAACAGAAATCTCCAGATACGCTCAATGCGAAAATGACTGGATTGAAGCCGGGCGCATATAAAATTCGTTGGCAAGTATTGGCTCCGGATGGCCACATCACCCGGGGCGAAATTCCCTTTCAGGTAGGTTCGTAAATCTAGAATGGTTGGCCTGCTAGGCATATTCGGCTTCTTTACTGTCGTGCTGAGGGCCGTGACGCTGTGTTTTCAGAGCGTGGCCATCGGGGGAATTCTCTTTTTCACTGTTGTGGCCAGAAGTACCGAGGAACGAAATGGGGAGCTGCAGCGTTCCGGTTGGAGATTGATTCGCTTTAGTGCGATGGCACTTGCTTTTACACAGATACTGTTTGTCATTCTAAATTCGCTAGTCCTGCGCGCGACAGTAGATATTCCGTTGTCCCAAATTGCCGGAGCAAACTTTGTTTGGGCCGGTGCGTTGGCAATTGTTGCCAGCATGGCAATCACATTCTGGCCCCATCAGTTCAGCAAGAATCTTTCGCCAGTTGTGCTGATTCCCGCAGCGATGATGCTGGCTGCATCGGTTATGACCAGCCACTCCGCCTCGCGCATGGAAGATCGCCCGGTGCTGATGAGCCTGACGGTTTTGCACTATCTCGCAACCGCCAGTTGGATTGGCGGACTGCCCTATCTCCTGCTGGCCGTGAAAAAATTGCCTGAAGACCAGGCGAAGTCAAGTGTTATCCGACGGTTTTCGCGCATGGCACAAATCAGTGTTGCTTTGTTGATTGGCGCCGGAGTGGCCATGAGTTGGGCGTATCTCGGTTCAATCGCCGCCATCTATGGAACGGCTTACGGCGTAATGCTTTCCGCGAAGGTGGCCTTGCTGTTTTGCCTGCTTCTTCTTGGTGCCGCGAATTATTACATTGTGGAGGGACTCGATACTCCGGGAGCCGCAACGGGAAAGAAAAGCCTTTTGCGGTTTGGGGAAGCAGAGATTGGACTCGGCTTAACCGTAATCTTGGCGGCGGCTTCTCTAACTTCACAGCCTCCTGGTGTTGACCTCACGCAAGACCGCGTAACCATGCACGAAATCACTACCCGCTTTGCACCGCGCATGCCGCGCTTTCGCAGCCCGGAATTGAACACACTGTCGGTGCCCTCAGAACAAATTTATAGTCAGGCGAAAGCTGCCGGACAGACCCTGCCGCCAGCCTATATGCCCGGACAGACACAGTGGAATCCATCCACCTCTGGCGATATCGCTTGGTCTGAGTACAACCACAACTGGGCCGGGCTGATTGTGATGCTGATGGGAGTTCTTGCGCTGCTGTCCCGCAGCCGCCATTTCGCGTGGGCCAAAATTTGGCCGTTGATGTTTCTCGGTTTGGCGGGATTTTTGTTTTTGCGAGCTGACCCGGAGAATTGGCCGCTGGGCCCGAACGGCTTCTGGGAAAGTTTTGGAGTTGTCGATGTGCTGCAACATCGCATGGCCGTTGTCTTGATTATCGTCTTTGCGATTTTCCAATATCGCGTTGAAACCAAGAAGGTGAAGTCGATGGCTGCGGCGCTGGTCTTCCCAAGCGTCTGCGCAATTGGTGGGGTCGTATTGTTAACCCATACTCACGCGCTTAGCAACGTGAAAGAAGAAATGCTCGCTGAGTTGAGCCACACCCCGCTCGCGATCTTCGGAATCATGGCCGGTTGGTCCAGATGGCTGGAATTGCGTCTGCCGGAGCAGAATCGGGCAGGAAAATACCTGAAATGGATCTGGCCGGTCTGCTTTATTGTTGTGGGGCTGATCTTAATGGATTACCACGAAAGCGATGTGAAGGTCATGAACCCATCCTCCGTCGCGGGCGCTTCTTTTAAGGCTTCGCCAACAAATTATCAAAGTACGCCAGCATCTCCCGCGAATTCCAATCCTGTGGTCCAATAATTTTTCGCACGATTTTGCCATGGCGGTCGATGACGTAGGTTTCCGGATACATCACAGTTCCATAATCCTGCGCGGATTTCTTCGATGAATCGCGTGAGGTCAGGAAATTGATGTTGTGGTCCTCGATGAATTGCTTGTAGGCCGCTTCATCCTCATCCACGCTCACGCCCAGAACTACACCGTTACGCGAAGCGATCCGCTGGTTGAGTTCAATCAGTCCTGGGGTTTCTTCTACGCATGGTGGGCACCAGGTCGCCCAGAAATTCAAAACCACCACTTTGCCGCGAAGGTCAGACAGGTGCGCAGGCTGGCCGTGGATATCGATCGAAAAGTCTTCCGCGGTGCGTCCAGCGATGGAGGATTCGCCCTGACGGTAGTGTGGAAGGCTGAAAAAAGCCAAGATGGCGAAGGCGAAACCCATACTGCCGTAGGCCATAATTTTGCGCAAAACTGTTTTCATAATACCGGTATAATATCCTAGAGCCGCCCCGCAGGAAAGCCCCGCCTCCGAGCCTAGCGTGATGAAGGACACAGCAAAATATCGACGATTGATATCCGCCATCGTCCCGGCGCGCAATGAGGAGGCGGTGATTGCGGAGTGCGTGGGTTCGCTGGTCCAACAGCAGGAAATTGCCGAAATCCTGGTGATCGATGACCAGTCGCAGGACCGCACTGCGGAAATAGTGCGCGAACTCACAAAAAAATATGCGCGTGTGCGCTTGATCGAATCGGCGCAATTGCCATTTGGTTGGGTGGGCAAGAATCACGCAGTGTCGCTTGGCGCTCGTGAAGCGAAAGGCGGGTGGCTGCTCTTCACGGATGCCGACGTCTTGCATGAAAAAAAATCTGGAGCGAAGGCTCTGGCACTTGCACGGCAGCATAATGTCTCGCTCGTTTCGTTTTCGCCGACACAAATTACCGAGGCGTGGTACGAGAAAGCCTTGATTCCCGTAGTGTTTTGCCGCCTCGGCAGAAAATTCTCTTTTGACGATATAAATAACCCCGAAAGCAGCGCGGCGGCCGCTAACGGGCAATTCCTGATGATTAGCCGCGAGGCGTATGAAGCCGTGGGCGGGCATGTAGCGATCGCTGGCGAGGTCTTGGAAGACGTCGCACTGGCCAGGCGTGTAAAAGAAGCCGGTTTTCCGATCTGGTTCTCCAGCGGGATAGGAATCGTCAGCGTGCGGATGTACCGAAGTTTCGGGCAGATGTGGCAAGGCTGGAAGAAGAATCTCTATCGTTTGATGGGAGCAGACTTCCCGTCAATTGCCACAGAAATCGCCTTGGCGCTGTTGCCCCTTCTTCTGTTGGCAGCACTTGTGAGCGGGGCGTGGTGGAGTCGTCATGACTGGCACTTGGGCGTGCTCACTGCTCTTACCAGCCTCGGAATATGGCTGTGGCTCTACGGACGCGAATTGAAGCGCAATCAATTTGTCAGCGGCCTCATCTGGTATGGAATTCCGGGGAAGTTGCTCTACGCAGCCCTGCTGTTAGCCTCCTATCTTAGCCACCGGAAAGGGGTGCTGGCGTGGAAGGGTAGGGAGTATCCTGTGGGTACCTCTGCTGCATCGAAGAGATAGGAATTCTATGGTTTATTTGACGCGCAAAATAGAGTTTTCCGCTTCGCACCTTTACCATAATCCGGCGATGAGCGCGGAAGAGAACAAGCTCGTTTTTGGAAAGTGCAACAATCCGCACGGGCACGGTCACAACTACTCGCTGGAAGTGACTGTCGCCGGCCAGCCTGACCCGGTAACCGGCATGGTTCTGGACTTAAAGGAACTAAAAGATATTCTGGAGCGGGAAGTCATGCAACGCATGGACCACCGCCACCTCAACTATGACGTGCCGGAGTTGAAAGGGCAGATTCCGACTTGCGAGAACATCTCGCGGGTGATCTGGAATCTGCTGGAGCCAAAGATCACGCGCGGCCGTCTACATAAGGTAAGGCTGTATGAGACGCCTGATTTGTTTGCGGATGTCTACTGCCCAGGAGCCAAGCCCGCGTGAGCGCTGGGGTTACAATCGAATTGGGGCGCCGATACAAATTTGCGGCATCGCACCGGTTGCACAGCGAAAAGCTGAGCAGCGAGGAAAATTCTCGTGTCTATGGCAAGTGCAATAATCCGCATGGACACGGGCATAATTATGTACTGGAGATCAGCGTGTCAGGGACGGTGGATCCGGCTACGGGAATGATTGTGAACTTGGCGGACCTCGATCAATTCGTGGAGAAGGAAGTGATCGAAGCATTCGATCATCGCTCCTTGAACGAAGAGGTTCCGGCCTTTCGCGACTTGGTGCCTACGACGGAGAACGTCTGCATAGAGATTTATCAGCGCCTGCAACGCTTTTCCAAGGCCAAACTCGAACGCGTGCGCGTCGAAGAAACTGGAAACAACGCATTCGAGTATTCTGGGGAGAGAGATGAAAACGGTAACGTGGACTGACACGAAAGTGACAAAAATGACTAAGCCGACGGAATTAATTTTGCACGACAACAGCAATCTGGGATTGCCGCAGGAGAGTATCGCGGATCTCGTTCGCAAGATGATCGCGCAGGTAGGTGAAGACCCGAACCGTGAAGGGTTGCGTAAGACACCGGAACGCTTTGAAAAGGCGTTTAAGTTTCTGACCAGTGGCTACCATCAGAATCTCGATTCGGTGCTGAACGGCGCGACCTTTAGTGTGGCCTACGACGAGATGGTGGTCGTCAAGGACATTGAATTCTTCAGCCTATGCGAGCACCACTTGCTGCCTTTCTTCGGAAAGGCACACGTGGCCTATCTGCCGAACAAGCGTGTTCTCGGTCTCAGCAAGATCGCGAGATTAGTAAACATGTTTGCGCGCCGACTACAGATTCAGGAACGCATGACCAGCCAGATTGCGCAAGCTATCGGAGAAAAAATCAGCCCGGAAGGCGTGGGCGTGATCATTGAAGCACGCCATTTGTGCATGCAGATGCGCGGAGTGGAAAAGCAGCACGGCCAGGCAGTTACAAGCGCCATGTTGGGCTCTTTCCGCCACAATAAGCAGACGCGCGACGAGTTTCTGTCTCTCGTGCGTAATCAGAAGTCGTAACCCAAATTGAATAAATTAAGGCATAGTGGACGGAGTTTCAAACGGCGGGGATTCCTGCTAAGTGTAGCTCTTCTCGCTGTTTTTCTCTTGCTGGGAGCAGCAAGCGATGAAGTTGCACGCCTGGCCGAGGCGATGAATTGGAAGCCTGGGGACGTTATCGCGGATGTTGGCGCTGGTGATGGGGAACTTGCCTTTGCTGCACACACCTACATTGATCCGACCGGCAAAGTCTACGCAACCGAACTCGATCCGAAGAAGTTGGAATCGCTAAAGCAGGAGTTGGCTCGTCGGGGCTGGAAGAATTTCGAAGTATTGACAGCCGCGGAAAAAGAGACCAACCTCCCGCCCTCGTGCTGTGATGGGATTCTGCTTCGCCGCGTCTATCACCATTTGACTGCACCAACCGAGATGGATGCTAGCCTTTACAAGTCCTTGAAACCCGGAGGGGTGCTGGCGATTATCGATTTTCCTCCACGCGCATGGCTCACACTTTCCGATCCGGTCAAGGGAGTACCTGCGAACCGCGGGGGGCACGGAATTCCGCAGAAAATTCTGATCGAAGAACTCGCTGCGACAGGATTTGTGGTTGTGAGGATTATCGATTCGTGGCCGAACGAGGATTACTGCGTCCTGTTCCGCAAACCAATTCCGGTTCCGGCAACTCAATAAGCGTGAACCATAATTCAGTGTTTCTCCGCCGCGCGCGCCTTGCGAACCCGCTCACGATTCCCGCAGGTTGCCGTATTGCACCAACGTCGTACATTCCCTTTTGATCTATCGATGAAAGTCCACCGGCAACCCTGGTTCTGGCAGATTCGCAAGCGGCGCTGACCCGGGTCGATCAAACACCGCGCGAACGAATAGGCGATCTTCGTCAGTATCGTGTACCAGCCAGATTGGACGATCTGAAAACTAATGCGAAGCCCATTTTGGTCCTCCTTCAGCTGCGGTTTTACAGGTACCTTCATCCACTCATTCAGCGGCGTAAGCTGTTCCAGGCGCAGTTTTTTGCCACTGGCCGCCTTTTCCAGCAGCGTCCGGATCAGCGCCCGCAAGGACAGAAACTCCAGCTGGGGAAAAGGGTCCTGCAGGGGGATGCGGGATTCCCAATGATGCATAAAAGAGTTCACCCAGTCCGGATTGTCCAGCATATCGGTGAACTTGCCGAAGCCATCCCAGTGCTCACTGTTCACCAGATCAAGCCATGGCTCCGAATTTCCGTAACCGTGAGCGACGAAAGGATCAGCTTTAGTGTTCATTGTAATGAGTTAAATCAATTTGACACATTACATGCCCTTGAGTAATGTATACTTCCATGTAATGAGTTTAGCACGTTTATATCATTACGCGAAAGGGGCCGCAGGCCATGAGTTACACTGCCGAACCGGTGCAAACCGCACCGAGCAAGGTTGTCAGTATACAGGCTGTAGCGCCAACAGCGAGCCGTCTACACGTAATTCTCGCTTTTTTCGCCATTTACGTAATTTGGGGCTCAACCTACTTGGCGATTCGCTATGCGGTTGAAACGATCCCCCCGCTTTGCACGGCTGGCATCCGACATCTGATCGCGGGTTCCATCCTGCTGATTTGGGCGCTGGCCAAGGGTAGGCGGCCGACGGCCGTGCAGATTCGGGCAAGCATCGTTATCGGCTTTTTCTTCTTTCTGGTCGGGCACGGTTCGCTGCATTGGGCGGAGCGAGTTGTGCCGAGCGGTTTGGCATCATTACTGATCGCGATTGAGCCGATCTTTGTCTTCCTATTGTCGTCGATTGCGGCAAGGACCTGGCGGCTAAATGGACAGCTGATCGCCGGTATTTTACTTGGTCTGGCAGGCGTCGGCGTGCTGGTTGGAGGCGTTGCCAGGGACACGGCAACTCCCGGCAGCACGTGGGGAGCAATCGCTCTTATTCTTGGCGCATTTTCCTGGTCGGTGGGAATCATCTATTCGCGAAGATCGCGGCTTTCCGGCAATCCGCTGTTGCTCTCCGCGCTGTCTCTGCTGTCCGGTTCGGCGATGCTGCTCCTTACGGCAACAGTTGTCGGTGAAGCCAAAGGTTTCACGTTCGCTATGGTAACTGGTAGATCTTGGCTGGCACTAGGCTACCTGATTCTTTTCGGCTCAGTAATCGCGTTCACTGCCTATAACTGGCTGCTGGAGCACTATCCGCCGACGTTGGTCGCAACGCATACCTATGTGAACCCGGTCGTGGCAGTGCTACTCGGATGGGCCTACGGCGGCGAAGCACTAACCCTGAAAGTTCTGTTAGCCGCCGGAATGGTGATCGGAGCCGTGGTCCTAGTGGACCGGGGAACCAACAAACTGCAGGGGTTTGTCTGAACCTTGGAGTGCGAGAGCACGGCCTGGGCATCTGTGTACACACTATGAAGTAATAGAAACTCTACGCCAGGAGTGAAGTTCCAGGTACTTAACTAGGAGAGGACTTTTCCGCAATCTCCTCAAGCGACACTCGCATCGTCGACCGAACTGCGCCGCTACACAAGCCTTTTGCTTGCTACCGTGTGGCCGCTGTGGTCAACTGCTCTGAGCCTACGCCATGATCGCCCAGCGCATTGCTCACTACCTCATCATAGAAAAACTGGGTGAAGGTGGAATGGGAATTGTTTACCGAGCGCGAGATGAAAAACTGCAACGTGATGTTGCTCTGAAATTCCTTGGCGCTTTATCCGCTAGCAGTTCAACCAGCCATGAAAAAATCCTGGAAGAAGCGCGGGCTATTTCCGCGCTGAACCATCCCAACATTTGCACCGTTTATGAAGTGGGCGAAGCCGAGGGCAAGCCGTACATCGCCATGGAGTTTGTGGAAGGAAAGCTGCTGAGCACAGCGATCAATTCGACCGGCATGGCGCTCGAGCAGGTCGAACGCTACGGAATCCAACTAGCCGAGGCTCTCGGCCACGCGCACAGCCGCGGAATCATTCATCGAGACTTGAAGTCAGCCAACGTAATGATTACGCCAACGGGGCTGCTAAAGATCCTCGACTTTGGAATTTCTAGGCGGCAGGATCCGGGCGGTGGAGATGGAACGACACGGTTTGATCAATCCTGGGAATCGCAACATACCTTCACGGGGACATTGCCGTACGTCGCGCCAGAGGTTCTTCGAGGTCTGGTGGGGGATGAACGCAGCGACATCTGGTCGCTGGGTGTGCTGCTTTATGAAATGGTTGCGGGCCGGCGGCCGTTTCGCGGTGCCACCCCATACGAATTGAGCGCGGCGATCCTGCGCGAAAAACAGCCAGACATTTCTCAGCCAATTCCAACGGTTATGCAAAGCGTGCTCGATAAGTGTTTGAACAAGGACCCAGGCCAGAGATACCAGAGCGCGGGAGAAGTGCGTGCGGCGCTGGAGACAGCCGGGACAGCGTCAAGAACACAAAAAGTTTTGACGGTCATGAATCCACCTTCAGGAATCTGGACGCCGCGAAATTTGTTTCTGTTGTTCGTTGTCGTGGCACTAGCTCTAGGCTATTGGCTGAAGGAGCGGAAAAGCGCCAAAACTCTACCGGTGCCAGGAGCGATCCAATCGATAGCAGTGCTCCCGCTGGAAAATCTTTCGGGGGATCCTTCACAGGATTATTTCGCTGACGGAATGACCGACGCGCTGATCACCGAGTTGTCGCAGATCAAAAAGCTTCGGGTGATTTCGCGGACGACGGTGATGCAGTACAAACATCCGCGAAAGACTTTGCAGGAGATTGCCCGGGAATTGCATGTCGATGCGGTTGTCGAGGGCTCGGTCCTGCGCGCCGGTGATCGCGTCCGCATTTCCGCGAAGCTGATTCAGACCAACATTGATGGTTCCCTGTGGGCCGACAATTTTGAGCGACAGTATACTGATGTATTAGCGTTGCAAAGCGACGTGGCAACGGCTATCGCCCGGGGAATTCAAGTGGAATTAACGAGTGCGGAGCAGTCCGAACTGGCCCGCAATCGAAGCGTGGTTCCTGAAGCATATGAAGATTATCTGAAGGGGAGATTTGAATCCGCGAAACGAACGCAGGAAGGATTCCTCGCCGGCGAAGACTATTTTAAGAAAGCTATTGATAAAGATGCCACATTTGCCGCGGCTTATGCCGGATTGGCGGAAGTCTATATGAACATGGGTTCTTATCAAATAAGACCTGCGAAGGAAATTATTCCCCTAGCGAAGCAAGTAGTTGCAAAAGCGCTCGAGTTGGATGACCGACTGGCCGAAGCGCATTCGGTGCTAGCAGCGATTCGATTTTACAACTTGGAATTACCGGGTGTCGAAAGCGAGTTTCAGCGCGCGATTGCGCTCAATCCAGGATATGCGCAGGGACTGCATTGGTATGCGTTGTACCTGGCGGCGATGGGCCAAAAAGAAGAAGCGGAAACGGAAATTAAGCTTGCACGGGATATCGATCCAAAATCCCTGATCATCAATGCGAATGTGGGGTGGTGTTATTACCTGGCGAAAGACTACGACAAGTCAATCGAGGCGCAGAAAGAGACGCTGCGGATTGACCCGAGTTTCGGCGTTTCCTACGGTTACCTGGGGCAGGCTTATTTGGAGAAAAGACAGTACGAGGCCGCGATCGAAGCGTTCCGAAGGAATGTTTCTCTGGAACCGTCGAGCATTTCCCGGTTGGCGGAATTGGCCAATGCGTATTTCCGAGCCGGAAGAACGAGAGAGGCGGAAGAAATAGTCGAGGAATTCACGCACTTGAAAGCCAATCGCTACGTTTCGTCCTACGATTGGGCAATGGTGTATGCGGGAAAACGCGACAAAGAGAATACATTGCAGTGGCTGGAAAGAGGATATGAAGATCGTAACGGGCGAATGGTCAATTTGGCAGTACATCCCCAGTTTGCGTTTCTAGAGAATGACCCCCGATTCCAGAAGATTTTGAAAGATATTGGAATAGATTCGGCGTTGGCTAGCCAATTGAAAGATGCAGGTGTTAACCGCGAGCCAAAGAGCAACTAAGACGCGCTCGTTGCGAGGAAGTCTTGACGCGCATTTAGGCCATTCGTTAGACTGCGCCTCGTGATCAAGCCGTGGGTCGAATCGTCCTGGACTTGCTGGGAAGTTGCAAGAAGGAGGAGCAGATGGCAAAACTTACGCTAAAACCGATCGAAGCGCAGTTGAAGAAAATCCGCCGAGAACTAGAGGGTCAGACCAAGGTCTCTACCGGAACGACGAAAAAAACACTGCAGGACGAACTCAAAAAATTGAACAGGCTAATCAAGCTCGTGCCGGAAACCTGCAAACGGCACACTCTGGGTGTCTGAGCAAAGTTTTGCAGGCGTGGGGCAGGAAGAAAGCTAAGTCAGATTCGGTCCGCAATACCAGGGCGCGCATTCGGTAACAAGAAGAACCGTAACACCGGAACCTTCCGGCGCTCTCCCTTTGTGATCTGCTACTGGCTCTCTCGAGCGCTGATTTTTGAGAACTACGCCACCGGGAAAAAAGTGGCAGGCGATCCGTTAATCGCGGCAATCCTGCACTTTTGCGGTCAATGCCGGAGCATGGACGAGTTGCTGAAAAAGTTCCCTGACCAGAATCCTGTTGATTTGCGCGGCGGCATAAGACGACTGCTGAACAATTCCCTCCTGGAACGCCGCAGGAAGGAAAACAACAAAGGCCGAGGGAGATGGGAGAATTGGGTACCGTGGGCTCCCAGCGCCAGCTTTTTCCATTTTTCCACCAAGAACGCCAATTATGTGTTCGGATTGGCCGAAAATCTATCCGGATTGAAAAAGCTTGCTGATGAAGACCCGCTGCCGGAGCTAACCAAGAAATATCCCCATAAGTCCGCACTTCAGTTGAAGTGTCACCCTGTCGAACTGGAATTTCCTCGCGTGTTGGTCCAGCGTCGCACTTGGCGTGAATTTTCCGGCAAGTCGTTAGCGCGCGAAGGCCTCGAGCAGTTGCTGTGGCTCTCCTTAGGCGTCCAGGGATGGGTGGATGTTCCTGGCGTTGGAAGCCTTGCTCTGACGACTTCACCATCTGGAGGAGCGCTGGATCCGATCGAGGCCTATGTATGCGTACGAAATGTGAAGGGCGTCGGTGCTGGAATCTATCACTATGACTCCGCGAATCACCGATTAGAGCTTTTGCGGAAGGGACTCCGCAAGCAAGAGATCGCAAGATTTCTAGCCGGACAAGAATACTTCAGCGGCGCTGCATTCGTAATTTTCCTGGCAGCTGTGTTTGCGAGAACGCAATGGAAATATGAGCATCCGAGAGCGTATCGCGCGGTGTTGGCAGAGGTGGGCCATGTTTGCCAGACGTTTTGTCTTACCGCGACATGGCTGGGGTTGGCGCCGTTTTGCACGATGGCGCTTGCGGACACTAAAATTGAAAATGCGCTAAAGATTGATGGTGTTGGCGAGTCGGTCTTGTATGCCATGGGTGCTGGCGAGCGACCGCCACGCGGAGCAACGGCGGAGCGTTTGCGGCGTCGTGAATAGCCAAGTGATTCGGCGGATGGCGGGCTGAACAAGGGCTACAGTTGGCAGAAAAGCAGATCCATCATTCGCGAAAGGCGCGACTGATGGATCAGAATGCGCTGAAATGTACGGACGTTGCGTTGGCAATTATCCCTGGAAGGCTGTGCCAAATTTGATTACTTGCCGATGGCGACGGAAGCGCGGGTAGTGTCCCAATCCAAGTTTAGATTGGCGCCCATGCCGGTCTTTTCGAATGAGATGGTGAAATTCTCGACAGACGAGGGAAGCGCGGAGACGTTCATGGGGATGCGCGCAAGATCTTGTGAAGGACCCGCATAATCCGTGCCCCATTCACCGGTCTTCTTGCTGATGATCAGCGTCCATTTATCTTTGTCTGGTACCGCGAAAATCGTATAGCTACCAGCAGGAACAGCGGTCCCACCAACGGTAACATTACCCGTTGTGACGAAGGTTGTGGCTTCATTCGCACCCACACGCCAGACCTGACCGAAAGAAGCCACTTCTCCGCCAACGTGGCGACCCTTCAATCTTGGGCTAGAATATTCGATGGTAATTTTAGTGCCACCAAGATCGACGCTGGCGGTGGCCGGCGGGCTGGGCCGCTTCGATTTATCTTGTGCTCCGCAAGCGACGACGAGTAATGCCAGCCCCAGACAACAAGCAGCAACCGCTACGCTTATTTTACGCATAAATTCTCCTTTTCATGGGTCAACCAAGAGCTTCTAAACAGGATAACCAGCGCTAGGCACTTCCCGACAGCAAACATTCAACCGGATTTGCCTTGTGCTTGCAAGCAAAAGTCGAGCCCAACCAATCACTGGCCTACGCGACCCCTCGGTAATTTATCGACCATAGGAAACGCAACCTCGAAAAGGCACAGTGTTAGCGAGCTACTGGACGAGTACAAATGCTTTACACTTAGAATGCACCTATGTTAGCTTTGAAGAGTTGAAGAAAAGAGGAAATTTTAAAGGGACGACGGTGAGGGCACTTGAGCGACGTTAAGATTGGCTTGATCGAACAATTCCGGACACATGTGAAAGATACGGGATCGCCGGAGGTGCAGATTGCACTTTTGAGCGAGCGGATCAGCTATCTGACTTCGCACCTCAAGTCCCACGTGAAAGACCATGCATCACGTCGCGGGCTCATTATGATGGTGAACAAGCGCCGGCGTCTGCTGGACTATCTAAACCGGCGAGACCCGGATCGGTATCACCAGATTGTTGAACGCCTTAGCCTGCGCAAGTAATTCGGATCCCGCCGAATGCGGGAGTACTTGCAAACTCACGAAAGTGCAAATTCCCAACGGAGTCTGTCCCCCGGTCGTGAAGCGATTGGGCGTGAATGTATTCTGCCTGTGCGAATGGGCATAAGCGCGTTTTCTATTGGTGTAACTGGCCACGGGTTGTCGACCGCGGCAAACCTACTTCTTTTCTTCCATGGAATGCAGGGAGGTCCCTGCAAGAGAGCTCCTCTGAAGATGAGCCAAAGGAAGAATCATGACAGAGAATAATCGCATCCCCGCTCCACACCAAGTAACGCTCGACGTCGGCGGACGCAATCTGATCCTGGAGACCGGCAAAATCGCAAAGCAGGCCAATGGCGCGGTGACAGCAAGATATGGCGATACCGTAGTCCTGGTATCGGCTTGCATGTCGCCCAAGCCAATCGACCGGGATTTTCTACCCTTGACGGTGGATTACCGGGAAAACACCTATTCGGCTGGAAAGATCCCGGGCGGCTTCTTTAAGAGAGAAGGTCGGCCAACGGAACGCGAAATTCTAGTGTCTAGATTGATCGACCGGCCAATGCGGCCGCTGTTCCCCGATGCATGGCGAAACGAAACGCAAATCATTGCAATGGTCCTGTCCGCGGATAGTGAAAATGATCCAGACGTTATCGCGGTAACCGCTGCTTCGGCCGCGGCTTACATCTCCGACCTACCGTTCACCGATCCAATAGCGGCCGTGCGCGTCGGCTTGCTCGATGGCAAGCTCGTTGTGAACCCTTCGATCGCCGAACAGAAAACCAGCAAGATGAACATCATCATTGCCGGAGCGGAAAACGGCATCGTGATGGTGGAATCCGGCGCGTTCGAAGTTTCCGAAGAGCAGATTGCCGAGGCTCTGGATTTTGGCCACGCCCAGATCAAGCGCATTATTGGCGCGATCAAGGAATTGCACGCGCAACTTAAGCCGAAGAAGGTGGAAGTTGCTCCACTGCCGTTTGACAAAGCGATTTACGAGGGTTTGAAGAAGAATTACGGCGCGAAACTGCAGGACGCCGTGAATACCGAAAAGCACCCGAAGAAGGAAAGCTACAACCTTGTTGATGCCTTGAAAGAAGAAATCTACAAGGCTGTGCCGGAAGAAGACGAAGAAAAGCTAACCTTGACCAAGCGCGCCTTTGAGCGTTTGCGCGAAGAAATTTTCCGCAACGACGTGCTGAGAGCGAAGCGCCGCCCGGACGGACGAGCCTTTGACCAGGTTCGCCAGATCACTTGCGAGGTTGGATTGCTGCCACGTGTCCACGGCTCGGCGTTATTCACCCGCGGCGAAACGCAAGCGCTGGCGACATTGACCTTGGGCACCAAGGAAGACATGCAACGGTTGGACCTGCTGTTTGAACAGGATATGTTCAAACGCTTCATGCTGCACTACAACTTTCCACCGTTTAGCGTTGGCGAAGTGAAGATGGTTCGCGGCGCTGGTCGCCGTGAAATCGGTCACGGTGCATTGGCGGAACGCGCAGTTGCCAATCTGCTTCCAGCGGAAGTTGATTTCCCTTACGCCATGCGCGTGGTCAGCGACATCCTGGAATCGAATGGTTCCTCATCGATGGCGACTGTTTGCGGCGCTTCGTTGGCCATGATGGATGCGGGCGTACCGATGAAGTCGCCGGTCGCGGGAATCGCGATGGGCTTGGTTGTCGGGGAGGATGGGTCCTATTCGATCCTGACGGACATTGCAGGCGCAGAAGACCACTATGGCGATATGGACTTCAAAGTAGCGGGCACACGCGAAGGCATCACGGCTTTGCAGATGGACATCAAGGTAACAAGCATCACGATTTCGATGATGCGCGAAGCTTTGGCTCAAGCGAAGAAAGCGCGCTTCCACATTCTGGACATCATGGAAGGCACGCTCAGGTCACACCGTACCACGATCTCGGCATACGCGCCGCGCTTGTACAAGTTGAGCATTCCTACAGACAAGATCCGGGACTTGATCGGGCCTGGCGGGAAAAAGATCAAGTCGATCATCGAACAGACCGGCGTAAAAATCGACGTGCTAGAGGATGGCACCGTGCACATTTTCTCGACCAGCGGCGCCGGCGGTGACCAGGCATTGCAGATGGTTCGCGACGTTACCGCCAGTGCGGAAATCGGCAAGACCTATCTGGGCAAGGTTGTACGACTGGCCGAATTCGGTGCATTCGTGGAACTCTTCCCCGGCACTGACGGCTTGCTGCACATCAGCGAAATCTCTGAGCATCGCATCCGCGACGTTCGCGATGAACTGAAATTAGGAGACCAGGTTCTGGTCAAGGTTCTGGCCATCGAAGGCAACAAGATCCGGCTGTCGCGCAAGGCACTCATTAAAGAAGCGCGCGAGAAGCAGGGCCTTGGTAAACGAGAAACGTCGCCTGCCGCAGAGACCGCAGCAGTGCCCACCACGGGCCAGGAGAACTAAGTCTAGGCGAGTCGTAATCACATTAACTAAAAAAGGCCTCCGATTTTCGGAGGCTTTTTTCTGGCAGGGTGCTCAACTCAACGAGTGTACTCTCCTGATCAAGTGCAGCGCCCGTAGGTATGCACTATGGACGGCCGCAAGCTTCTCAAACCTACCCGAAGTCAAATAACCATTGATAGCCGGACGATCGACCTGCCTTTCTCGAGATTAAAGTGGTTCAGC
>DATFZN010000099.1:0-5455 GCA_035314425.1 Candidatus Acidiferrum sp.
ACTTCTTCTGGGGGGCGGGCGCCGTGACGTGCTCGGTGATGGTGGCGTGGACAGCGGCGCATAAGGTGCTTCCATACTTTCTTGGGTCGGTGGCGCTCTTCCTTTTATTGCTGGCCTTGGCAGTGCGCAATTTGCCGTTTCCCGCAGCCGCAAAATCTGCGGAATTGCCGACATCCTATTCGTGGCAAGCGCTCCTGAAGAATCCCGTGGTTTGGCTCTTCGCGGCCGTGTTCTTTCTCTATCCCGGAGCGGAAACGGCAGTGGGCGGATGGATCGGCTCGTATGTTTCGCGGATGGGAATGCGCGGAGCAAAATTGGCGCCCTTGATGCCGGCATTTTTCTGGTCGGCGCTGACCGTGGGCCGGGCGTTGGGAACCGCCTTCCTGCGCCACTTTTCGGAACGCCGCGTCTTGCGCGCGGGTTATGCATCGGGCGCGGCGGGGATTGCGCTGGTGCTCTGGGCTCCCTCACTGCTGGGAGTGATTGGCGGGGCGCTGATCACGGGGCTGAGTTTCTCAACCCTCTATCCCATCACAATCGCCCGGCTTTCGCAGCGCTTTGGCGTTGCCGCTCGCAGCATTGGGGCCGCCATGTTTTCGCTCGCATCGATCGGACCGGCGGTGCTTTCGTGGATGGTGGGCGTAATCTCGCATGCCACTGGGAGCCTGCGGGAAGGACTGCTGGTGCCGCTCGGCGCTACTTTGATTTTGTTTCTGATCCATCTTTTTGAGTGGTGATGTTGTGTCTTAAATGCAGCTCTTGGTTCTCCGTCTGTTCGCCCGAAAATAAATTTTCTTAGTGGTTGCTTGGGAGGACTTATTTTTCTGCGTTTGGTGTTTACTGGGCGGTAACGGGGGTACCCCCCTTCCTATGGCCGGTCTTTTGGGATCAATGCTTTAGCTGGGCAATAACCTAGTTGACGCACATGTAGAATGTGCTCAACGTGGTGAGCGTTTACCCAGCAATTCGGCTCTCATTTCTAACGCTTCTTCGTGCCCTGAAAGCAGAGTATATGCAAACTCTGCTGAAGTCGGCATTCCAAATTCTCCTTGTGATCCTACCGCCAATAGTGACGTGGCTTCTTCGCCCCCAGAAAACGAGGAAGCGGAGGACGAAGCAGAAACGGCGGGGTTCGCGGTCATAGGAGTAGTGTGCCTTCTGCTCGCCGTAAGTCTGGCGGTTCTATTTCTGACTGCATATTCCCGGTTCAATCCATTCGCTTCGTTCTGGGGTGATTTTAATAATCGAAATGGGTGGGCCGACGATCTTCGAATGCCCCTTGATCGACTGGGCCAAGGCTCGACGTACACCTTCAATCTGGCCATTACTCCAAATCGAAGGCAGAAGAACTTCTTCTCCCCCCATTTGCAGGAATCCAACATCTGGGCAATCTCCGGGGCATCTCAGAATCTCGCTCTTGATCGAAATGTGATGCCGAGCGTCGGACGAAGCAAAGAATCGAGCGCGATCAGCGAATACGGAGTTGCTGATCCTTCCAAAGACTTCAACTTCCAATACCAGTCCCCCGAAGTACTTCGATTGGAACCCCCCAAGCGTTCGTTGGTCTATTACTTCGACGGCCTTGGCGAGCGGAGCCTTGACAGATTCAACAAAGACGGGAATGACATCGCGTCCGATTCTAGAAGAAGCAATCTTTTTGAGCATAATGAAGGCGTCATAATTGGAGAATGGTTCTCTGGCCAGCGCGGCAGCCGCAGCGAACAAGTCCGGCTGAAGAGTTTTGATCTTGCATTCCGTCCTCTCGATAACTTCCTTTTTCTTCCCATTGCTATGGGTAATCTCCCTGATCACTTTGCTATCGGCTCCAACAATGATTTGACCGTAGTCTCTGCGAACAATGATGTATGTAGCGGTGCACGGAAGCGAGAGCACAAATGCGGTAACGGTAATCCGCATTACATGCGTATACACAGCAGTTCTCTGGGATGGTCGTGGTCGGATGATAAAGGCTATGAGTTTACGAATCTCACACATTCCGATATTGACGTTAGCGACGACGGCAAACATTGGTTCCATCTTCTTGGAAAGTGCTGGCATAATTTGCGCCCCTACAGCTGCGGAGTCTCACAATGAGATGCTGCGACACTCCGAATCATGTTGGTAGGCGGATCACTGCAATTCCAGCCAATAGTCTGCCAGAATGTAGCCTGTCATGTCCGACAGGGCCACGATCCCACCTATACCCCCGAATCGACCGTCTCGAATGTCAGCAGTCGTTACTACACTTCGCACGGTGCTTGCTATCACGTTGTCCAGAATTCGCGATTTCAACGGTTGGGTTGCTGGGAAAATCCACACCTCCGCTAATAGAGTTTTGCAGGCAGAAATCTTCGCCTTTGGGTTCACGATGATCCAAATAGGCGAATACTTCATCGCAGTGTGCTGCTGGTTGGTTCTTGCAATCATCTGTGGAATATTTGTGAATCGTTGGGCCGGAACTGGATCGCGTGGCCTTATTAGTTTTCTAAAGGGATTCGGTTATGTGTTTACGGTTTTAGGTTTTTCTTTCTTGGTGACTGTTACCAACGTACAGCGCGACGAAAAGCCGTGGAGCAATATTCAGCGGTTGTGGTCGCTCCCAGAGAGTTACAGCAATGCTTTGCAAATACCGGAGTTCATTGTCAATCCCGATGAACATTATGACGAGGGCGCGCCAATCGCGGGTATCCCGTGGAAGCAGGGAAGTGTACTCACTAGAATTCAATTACAAATTGCGCCAGACGTTACGATTTCAAATGTCGAACTTCGCTTGACCTTCGACGCCATGTTTATACATGGAGCACAGGTCAGCGAAGTACCTGGTGTGATCTTGCAGCCCATAAAACGGGAAGGCGTCTCGGATTGGGAAGGCGGCAGTTTGGATAAGAATGGAAACAAGTTCAATATCCATTCAGCTACTCCAGAAGATTTAGAGAACATCAAGAGCTACCCGGCAAGCGTATTTGTATTTAAGCAATCGGAAATGTCTCCAGAGTTACCGATTCAACTCGCCTTTATTGGCGGAAATGGGTATCGACTCGGGAACTTTACGTTTGCTGGCGGTGGCCCATGGATGCCGCACGGGCTGAAAATAAGCGGTCATTATGACGTTCGATACCGATCCAAAACGTATACCATCCCAGTAGAGCTAACGATCCATCCACAGGCACGGAAGGGTTGAACAATGAAACCTCAATACGTCGAAGGCCCGGAAGCACTGGACAACTTTAAGCGGCTTGCGAGCGCGATTCTACAGTCACCAAGCAAGAAAAAGAAGCAGACTAAAAAGTCTGCTTCTGTAAGGAAACCGAAGAAATCCGACAGGGACTAGAACGGGACTTGCATTTCCCCCGCCCCTGTCGGCGCGTGATGTGGCGAGTCACTCTTGCCCGTCAGATCGCTGTACGTCAGGCGACGGCCAAGCACGTTAGCCATGACAGCGGCGAAGCGGTCAGAGTCGTTTAGCTTGCGGTCGCCGTCCTTGCGATGGTTGTAACGGAAAACTTGTTCGTCAACGTAGCGTGAGAGATGAAAAGGCTCAACAGCAACGTAGGTTCCGCGCAGGGATCGCTTCAACAGCGACCAGAAGTTTTCCATGCCGTTGACGTGAACCTGTCCGCGAACGTAAGCCTCAGTCTTATTAACCACGTCATGCACGAAGCGCCGCTGCAATCCGCTATCGTAGGCAACCGCGTTGTCGGTATAGACCGTGGAACCAAACTTAACCTGCTTCAGAATCTCATTCTGCAGAGTCTCTCGCGTGACATTCGGAACCACGGTAGCGCGAACCTTGCGAAGATTACGGTCAAGGATTCCCTGCACAATCGTCTTGCCTGTAGCGGCTCCCGCAAAGCCTTCCACAGCGGCGAATCGCACGCGCCGTCCTTTGTGCATGTTCCTGACCTTGCCACCGACGAAAGTTTCGTCTACTTCCAATTGGCTCCCTTCGCCGCCGATCTTCGTGGTATCCCACTTCTGCTTCTTCATCACTTCGCGGATTCGCTGCAACATAAACCATGCCGTCGTCTGCGTCACTCCCAGAGAACGACCAAGTTCGTGAGAACTGATTCCGTTCTTTGCGTTTGCAAGCAGCCAGAATGCTGTCATCCACTTATCAAGGCCGATAGGCGAATCTTCCATGATCGTTTTGACCTTAATCGTGAACTGCCGCTTGCAGGCGTAGCAGAACCAGAGTTTGCGCGTCTTGATAAACGAGTTCTTGGCCGCATTGCAGCGAGGACAATGAACCGTGCCGTCCGGCCATCGCAGTGTCTTGGCATACTCAAAGCAGCGGTCAGGATCGGCAAAATAAGCAATTGCCCCTTGCAGCGTCTTCGGCTCGGGAAGTGGCTTAGTCGCGTCCATGTACAAAACGATACCACAAGCTCACATGTGTGTCAACTAGGTTATTGCCTTTAGCTGGGTCCCTACCGCCAGGTCTTTGAGGAATCAGGACTTATAGGTAATGTCTTTATTCTTCTATCACTTAGGGACATTCCGCCACCGGCTCAGGCTCCGAATGGGCGCTTTTTACTTCCTCCCGACGTTGGACCCCCATTTCGTCCCGATCAAAAAGTCAAGCTTGACAAGACCGAGGCCAGGAGAGGGGGCCTTTTCTTTCGTCAAGGCCAGTGGAACCCACCCCTTCGACTCTGCTCAGGGCAGGCTCTAACGTCGAAGAGCACGACGTTAGGAGGGCACCCTCTGTTGTGGTAGTGTCAGCGAAGGCTGGGCCAGCCGGCTACTTCGCTCAGGATGACATTTTTTGATGGGGCCGGGCGCTTATCGCAGCGGTGAACCGCTGCGCCACCCAAAATCTTCCAAGATCAAAAAAATGAAATATAGAGTTCTTCCGCAACTTGTCACAAACGCGACGCCTTTGGGCGCTTGCTTGCGGCTATCCGAAGGGGCGCTGTGGACGCCAGTTCCACTCGGTTCCTTCCTTTATTCTTGGCGCGATAGAGCGCCTGGTCGGCTGCCTGGATCACCTGTTCGGGCTGACGGTAGCGGGTACTGGGCTCGGCCACTCCTATGCTGACGGTCACGGATAGATGATCGGGGCTCAGGCGGAGCTGCGCTCCGCTGGACCGACTAGAGCGTCCGTCCTTACGCGAAACTTTTTTTCTTCTATCGGACTTGTTGGCCCTCAGATCGCTGAGATCGCTTCGATCGTTTCTTTCCCTTTTTTCCTCGGCTGCCTTCTCGGCCGCTTCAGCTCGTCGGTCGGCGCCTCGCACATGAAACGTGGATCTCTCGATGGTCTGGCGCAAACGCTCCAGATGCTCGAAGGAATCTTTCGCGGAGGTGTTGCGAAAGACGATGGCAAACTCCTCGCCGCCACAGCGGAAAGCCTGGCCCTCTCCACGCACTTCCGACAGACGCGAAGCCACCATGCAGAGCACCTGGTCACCGGTATCGTGTCCGTAGGTATCGTTGAACTTCTTGAAGTGGTCGA
>DATFZN010000100.1:0-30122 GCA_035314425.1 Candidatus Acidiferrum sp.
GAGGTTTGGCGGAGTAAACTCTTCTGATGAGAATTCGGTTATTGATGCTCGGAAGAACACGGCGGCCAGAGATGTGCCGGGTGCTCGAAGATTATTTAAAGCGGATTGGGAGAGTAAACCCCATTGAAGTGACCGAAGTGCGCGATGGCCTGGCGGCGGTAAACAAGCTGGATGCGGATAAGGCGGCCTTGGCGGTGTTGCTGGATGCCGGCGGAACAGTGATGAATTCGGAAGTGTTTGCGAACTGGATTGGGGAGCAGAGAGATCGCGGGACGCGGCGGATTGTATTTGTGTGCGGAGATGCGGATGGATTTCCGGAAGTTGTACGGGAGCGAGTGAAAGCGAAAGTTTCCTTAAGCGGCATGACCTTTTCGCATGAACTGGCGCGGGTGATGTTGGCGGAGCAGATTTATAGGGCCTTCGCGATCTTGTCGGGGAGCCCATATCCGAAATAGTTCTGCTGAAATCGAACTATGATTTCTCCGCAAGGAACCGGCAAATACCGCTGGCCGATTCTCCGACGAGTCTTCTAAGGGAGGAGTGAACCGCTTCTGGCGAGCGCGACCGTTCCGTATGCTGTGGTGGCGGAATGTGCAAGAATTGGCGGCGGGGAACAGATGAGAATCTCGGCAGACAAAGACAATCCGTCGGTGGCAGTGGAAATCCCGTTAACAAAACCGCTGCCGGATTACGATCTAGACCAGGTGGAGCAGCCAACGCCAAGAGATATTGATGGGGTGCTGGTTTCGCAGGGGTTTCGCGATCTGGTCGATGACGCAAGGGGCGTATTGACGGAATTGCTGGCGAATCCTCCCCCCCTACCAAAGACGCCCTGGCTGACAGATCTCGGTTTGCATCAGATCCCAGATTTTGAAATTACCCAGTTGACCGGAGCGATTTGCCCGGGAACAGAAGAAGTGTACCGGCCGGGATTGTGGATTGTGCTGAAAGACAGGAAATCGGCAGAGAAGAAGCCCCTGAATGAGCTTGCCATGGACCATGTAAAAGTGATTTTTAATGAATTTATGAAGCGCCTGGGGATCGGTTAAAGGATTTGCGCGCCGGCGGTGCCGGGGAAATTAGGATGAGGAAGGTAGATGGCGAACGAAAAGGGATTGTTGATTGTCTATACGGGATCGGGCAAAGGGAAAACAACCTGCGCGCTGGGAACGGCTTTTCGGGCGGTGGGGCAGGGCTTACGCGTGTTGATGGTGCAATTCATCAAGGGATCGTGGCACTACGGAGAGTTGGACGCGGCAAAAATGCTGGGCGACGACAAGTTTGAGATTCGCCCGATGGGGCGTGGGTTTGTAAAAGTAGGGGGAGCAGAGACGGACCCCGAGGACATTCGGCTGGCGGAAGAGTGTTGGGAAGCGGGACGAGCGGCGATCTATAGCGGGTCCTATGATCTGGTAGTTCTCGACGAGATTAATTACACGATCAGCTACAAAATGTTGGATGCGACCAAGGTGGTAGAAGGGTTAAAAGGAAGGCCGGAGCAGGTGCATGTGATCTGCACGGGAAGGAATGCTCATCCTTTACTGGTGGAGCAAGCAGACCTTGTAACCGAGATGAAAGAAGTGAAACACCCGTATACCAAAGGTATACTAGCCGAACGAGGAATCGATTACTAAAGTGCACACCGGACAGTTTGCCGTTCGGATCTGAAGTCGCTAGCTCGAGGGGGGCCTGCCCGTTGCACGGTATCGCAGGCTGCTATTTGGCGGGTCCGGCCTAGAACTGATAGCGTAAGGTTTACGACAATCACTATGTCTTGGTTTAAGAGAGAAAAAAAATCGATTGATGGAGCGACACCGCCCGAAGAGCGGCGGGTGCGCACGGAAGGGTTGTGGGTGAAATGCGAGTCGTGCCGGGCAATCGTTTTTCGCAAAGACCTAGAAGAAAATCTGCTGGTCTGTCCGAAGTGCCAATTTCATTTTCGGGTGAATGCAAAACAACGACTGGGATTGCTGCTCGACGGACGATGGACCGAGCACGATGCGGGCATGGTTTCGACCGACCCCCTGAAGTTCGTGGATAACAAGCCCTACTCCAAACGAATCAAAGAAGCGCAGAAAAAACTGGGAATGAATGACGCGATTATTACGGCTGAGGGGCAACTGAACGGCCGGCCGGTGATCTGCTGCGCGATGGAGTTTGCGTTTATCGGGGGATCGATGGGCGCGGTGGTCGGAGAAAAAGTGACACGGGCAATCGAATTGGCAATATCGACCCGTCAGCCGTTAATCGTGGTGTCATGCTCTGGGGGCGCACGGATGATGGAAGGCACGATCAGCCTGATGCAGTTGGCCAAAGTATCGGCGGCACTGGCAAGAATGGATGAAGAAAAGTTGCCGTACATTTCGGTGCTGACGGATCCGACGACCGGCGGAGTGACCGCAAGTTTTGCGATGCTGGGAGATTTGAATATTGGCGAGCCGGGTGCGTTGATTGGATTTGCCGGGCCGCGCGTGATTGAGCAAACTATTCGGCAGAAACTGCCGGAAGGATTTCAACGGTCGGAATTTTTATTGGAGCATGGATTTCTGGACGCGGTGGTCCACCGTAAAGATATGAAGGGATTCATCGCCAACACGCTCGACCTGCTGATCTCCTGAAATGATCTACGAAAGCGCGGTTCGGTATCTGCTGACATTGGGCCGCGAATTGGCTGCGCCTACCCAGGCGATGGCAGCAAAATTCGATCTAGAAAATACAACGGCGTTATTGGAACGGCTGGGACGGCCGGAACGGAAATTCCCCTCGATCCATATTGCCGGAACAAATGGAAAAGGGTCGACGGCGGCATTCTTGGAATCGATTTTACGAAAGGCGGGGTTTCGTACCGGGCTCTACACCTCACCGCATCTGGAACGGATCAACGAGCGGATTCGCATTGACGGGGAAGAAATCAACGACCAGCTGTTTGCGCAGATTTTCACGCAAATTCAGGTAACCATCGAAGCATTGCTGGCGGACGGGAGACTGAAAGCTCATCCAACCTATTTCGAGTGCGTGACGGCGATTGCATTTGAGGCCTTCGCCGAGCAACACGTGGATTTTGCTGTGGTGGAGGTAGGGCTCGGCGGGCGACTAGACGCGACGAATGTGCTCGTACCGGTCCTATCAGTGATTACGCGGATTGATTTTGATCATGAGAATTTTTTAGGACATTCACTGCGGGAGATTGCCGGGGAGAAGGCCGGGATCTTGAAGGAAGGGGTACCCGTGGTGATTGCCGGTCAGCCGGACGAGGCGCGGGCGGTGCTGCTCGACCGAGCCAGGAAATTGCATTGTCCGGTGGTGGAACTCCCTCTGGCGTTTGCCGTGGAAAAGGAGAGTATTGAGGATGGCTCGGTCCGCGCAACCGTGCTCGAGAAAGCGAGCGGGGCGAAGTTTGAAGTTGCGCCGCAGTTGGCTGGACGTTTTCAGTTGCACAATGCCCTCAATGCGTTGGCGGGCGCGCGAATTTTGCAGGAACGGAATTATAGAATTTCGGACGCGGACATGGTGGAGGGGATTTCGGCGGCTCGGTGGCCGGGACGGATGGAGCGGTTGCAGAGCAATCCCGATGTTTATCTGGATGGCGCGCACAACCCCGGCGCAGCCCGAGAGTTAGCGAGATTTTTGGAAGAGAATTTTCAGGGAAGAAGAATCTATTTGCTGTTTGGGGCGATGCGGGACAAGGCCGTCGATGAAGTGGCCGGCTTGCTGTTTCCGATGGCATATGAGGTGATTTTTACGGAAGCACAAACACCCAGGGCGATCAGTGCGGCGCGGCTTCAAGAAATTGCTGGGCATCATGCGGAGAGGTCCCTGGTGGTTCCAGAGGCGCGGCAGGCGCTGGAAGCAGCGCTCCGGAAAGCCCGTCCCACGGACGTGATTTTTATTACGGGATCGTTGTATCTGGTAGGGCAGTTGCGGCGCGAGTGGAGGGAAAGGGGAAAATTCGCGCCGGGGTCGGGAAAGATTTAGAATGGCGTGGAAAACTCGAAAAAAACCGTCACCCGGCCTGCGGCGTTACGAACAAGTCGATAGCAAGATCGGCCACGACAAAGGGCGCTCGGAAGCCCTCCAGGGTGGCAGCAAGAATCTTTTTGAGGAAGACTCGATGAGGGATGAATTGGAAAATCCTGTGGGGCAGGCGGCGCCGCTGGTGGGGATCATAATGGGATCTTCTTCGGACTGGGAAACGATGGAGAATGCGGCCAAGACGCTGCGGGATTTAGGCGTGCCGTTTGAGACGCGAGTCGTGTCGGCACACCGGACGCCGGATTTGTTGTTTGAATATGCGGCGACAGCGGAGCGGCGGGGCATTGAAGTGATTATTGCTGGGGCAGGAGGAGCCGCACATTTGCCGGGGATGGCGGCGGCGAAGACTGTGCTTCCTGTGCTGGGGGTACCGGTGGAATCGAAGGCGCTCAAAGGACTCGATTCCCTGCTGTCGATTGCGCAGATGCCGGCGGGAATTCCAGTGGGAACGCTGGCGATTGGAAAAGCGGGTGCGATGAATGCGGCGCTACTGGCTACTGCGATTCTAGGCGGCAAGCACGCACGGTTCCGCGAAGCGCTGCGGTCATTTCGGACGGCCCAGACAAATAAAGTGTTGGCAAACCCTCATCCCGCGAGCGGAAGGATCGCCAAGCTCGCCGTGGTGAAACAGAAAGCGAAAAAAAAGAAGTGACGATTGGTATTTTGGGCGGCGGGCAATTGGGCTACATGCTGGCGCTAGCTGGGTATCCGCTAGGGCTGCATTTCCGGTTTTTGGATCCGTCGCCGGAAGCACCGGTGGGGAGAATTGCGCATCGCGTGACGGCGGGGTTTACCGACGTGCAGGCCCTCGAGCGTTTTGCGCAGGGCCTGGAAGTGGTGACGTACGAGTTTGAAAACGTCCCGGTGGAAGCGGCGCGATTGTTGGCGGAAAAAACTGCGGTCTATCCGCCGGTAAACGCATTGCACGAAGCCCAGGACCGGCTGCGGGAAAAAACTTTGTTCACGAAGCTGGGGATTCCGACGACGGAGTTTGCGGCGCTGGAAACCGCGGAAGAGTTTGACGCGGCGCTTGTGAGGTTCGGCCTACCTGCAATCTTGAAGACGCGGCGTATGGGGTATGACGGAAAAGGCCAGTGGCTGCTGCGTACAAAGGAAGACGTGGAGCATGCGCGGCGGGCTTTGCCGAAGGTGCCGTTGTTATTGGAAAGGTTCGTGGCGTTTGACAACGAACTGTCGATGCTGGGAGTGCGGAGCAAGACAGGGGAAACCGCCTTTTATCCGGTGGTCGAGAACCATCACCGCCAGGGAATATTGCGATTGTCGATTGCGCCGGCGCAGAATCTAACGAACGAATTGCAGCGGGCCGCGGAAGAAGCGTCGCGAAAAGTTTTGGAAGCACTCGGATACGTCGGCGTGCTGTGTATTGAGTTTTTCGAGGTGGGCGGGCGGCTGCTGGCAAACGAGATGGCACCGCGAGTACACAATTCCGGGCATTGGACAATTGAAGGTGCGGTAACTAGCCAGTTTGAAAACCATTTGCGGGCGATCTTAGGGAAACCGCTGGGTTCGACGAGCGCGGTTGGGTATTCCGTGATGATTAATTTGATTGGAGAGATTCCAGAAGAGAATGCGGTACTGGCCGTACCGAACGCGCATCTGCATTTATACGGGAAGGCCCCACGACCGGGGCGGAAGTTGGGGCATGTGACGGTGTGCACGGACGAGGCAGAGAAATTGCGGGCTCGCTTAGCTGTCTTGCCGAAGTTCTTTCAAAAACCGGAGTTTTGTTTGGAAGCCGTGGGTGAAAAAGCTGGGCAGGCAGCCAGAGGGTGATCGGTGGGCGGAGCAGAGTTATCTTTGCTAGACTCCTCCGTTCGCGCCCTTCGGCCAACCACTAGGAGGTTTTATGGCCAACTCCGCTGCTCGAACTTCCGCTCTCTATGACGTTCATCCGAGCGTGGTGATGGTTCAAAAATGGATTGCCGAGCTTAAGCCCAAGACCGGCCGCTCGCTTGAGGAGTGGATCGGGTTGGTTAAAACGAGTGGACCGAAGGAGATCCACGCTCGGCGGGCGTGGCTCGGGTCCAAGTACAATCTTGGCAGCAAACTCGGCGCCTTGGATCGCCGAACGCGCCGAGGGCAAAGGCGAGGAAGAGGACAACCCCGAAAAATATCTTGCAGCCGCGGTCAAATACGTCCGAGAGCAATATGCAGGAAAAAAAGCCGCCCTTCGTCCCCTGTATGAGCAGCTTTTGTCGCTCGGTAAATCTCTTGGACCAGATGTAAGGGCGTGCCCGTGCAAAACGATGGTGCCGCTCTATCGGGAACACGTTTTCGCGCAAATCAAGCCCACGACGAATTCACGCATAGATCTCGGGCTCAGCTTGACCAGCTACGGAGGGAAGCTACCCAAACTCCTCCTCGACACGGGTGGTCTAGCAAAGAAGGATCGCATCACCCATCGCATCGAGGTGACCTCGAGCAAACAAATCGACGGGGAGCTGAAAACATGGCTCCGGGCGGCCTACGATCTCGGCGGCTGACTCGAGCTCTGGGGTTCTGCCGCAGCTAGGATGCTTACACTTCCTCCTCAGAGTGTTCTGACGGGGCTTTGCCGTGGGCTAGCGATGATCGCGCCGTTGGAGCGAGCCCGGAGAATGAAGAGCGTGCCTGGGCCATCTGTGCCGCAGGTTGGTTGCCGGTCGTGGCGGGCGGTGCTAGGATCCTTTGTTTCTGGTGACGGGGTTTTAGGACAGACAGAGAGCCTCCCGGGTAAACAGACCAACCAATGACGGAGAAGGCGACAAACCGGGTGAGGATTGGGATTCCGTGGAGGACTTCGGCGGAGGAATCGGCGCAGGACCGGCCTCGGATACAGAATTATGAGGATGCGGTGCACAGGGCCGGTGGGGAGCCAGTGCTACTCTCCCTGCGGGATGCACCTGGGACTAGGCCGAAGCTGGCGGAGCTCGATGGGTTTGTGCTGCCGGGGAGTCCGGCCGACGTGGAAACGACAGAGTACGGGGCGAAGAATTCCGGGCTTTCTCTACCCGCGGATCTGGCCAGGGAGCGGACGGACCGGGCGATCCTGGAGCACACCTTCAGGGAGAAGAAGCCGGTGCTGGCGATTTGTTATGGCTGCCAGTTATTGAATGTGTACCTCGGAGGAACGTTGATCCAGGACCTACGCAGCGAGACGGGAACGAAGGTGGCGCACCGGAGGAAGGATGTGTCGCCTGAGGCGAAGGTCGATCCGGAGCATGTAGTAAACCTCCAAGCGGGGAGCTTGCTGGCGGACTTGGCGGGTGGGTCAACAGCGGTGGTGAACAGTTCGCACCATCAGGCTGTCAAGGAACCGGGACGTGGATTGAAAGTGACGGGAGTTTCCGCGACGGACGGAATTGTGGAAGGGCTCGAATGGACGGGCGACGCGAATTGGGTGGTGGGAGTGCAGTGGCACCCGGAGCGCATGAAGGGTGATGCGCTAGCAGAAAGGCTATTTTCTGAACTGGTGGCGGCCGCCGAGGCGAGCAAGTCAAACGAGAAGGCCACAGCAAAGCGTTAACGGAACCAACCGCTCGAGGAGTTTACGAATCTCAATTGGGGGAATCATGATTTCATTGGCAGGCAAGGCGGCACTGATAACTGGAGGTTCGCGCGGAATCGGCGCAGCGGCAGTGAAGATGTTCGCTGAGGCCGGGGCGGACGTAGTGTTCAGCTACTGCTCGTCGAGGGAGGCGGCACGGCAAGTGCAGCAGGAAGCGGGCAAGCACGGGACACGAGTCGAAGCGTTTAAGGCAGATTGCGGGAAGCACCTTGACAACAAGAAATTAGTGGCGCACACGATTCTGCGGTTGGGACGGCTGGACATTCTGGTGCCAAACGCGGGTGTATGGAACCAGGAAGATCTAGCGATTGAGAAGATGACCGAAAAGCAGTGGGACGACATGATCCGGATCAATCTCAAGAGCGTGTACTCCGTGATTCATTTTGCGGTACCGCAGATGATCAAGCAGAAGTCTGGAAAGATTATTCCGATCAGCTCGACGGCAGGACAGCGCGGCGAGTCGTTCCACACGCATTATGCCGCATCCAAAGGTGGAATCATCAGTCTGACGAAGGGATTGTCAAGCGAACTGGCGCGGCACGGGATCCTGGTGAACTGTGTAGCGCCGGGATGGGTGGCGACGGATATGTCGAACCCGGTCTTAGAAACGAAAGCCGGGAAGAAAATGGCGGAGGCGGTGATACCCATGGGGCGTCCTGCGACGGCGGAAGAGATTGCCGGACCGATACTGTTTTTGGCGTCGGACCTGGCAAATTTCATAGCGGGAGAAATATTGAACGTGAATGGGGGCTCGGTGCTTTGCGGGTAGGACGGATTGAATTATGGCGATTCCGAGTGGGGAGAGGGATTTGTCTTGCGCTTAGGGATCGCGCAAAATCCAGACCCCGTACAAACGGCGAGCGGAGTTCGCAATGACAATTCTCAGATTTTTCCCGAAATTTGCAACGAGGGTAGAACCTAGTTTGGGGCTGGCGGTCCTGGTAGCGCTGATATTGGTTGCGCCCGGGGCAGGAGCGCAGCACGCAGAGTACATGGACCCGGAGCTGAGTGCCGCGAAGGCCAAGCAAGTGTTGCAACAACTGATTGCGGGGTTGGGCGGGCCGGCGTATTTGCAGATGAAGAGTTCGGAGTGCGAAGGCAGATACGCGAACTTCGGGCATAACGGTGAGACTTCGGGATACGCACAAGCGAAAAATTTCTGGAATTATCCGGACAAGATGCGCATTGAATACGGCAAAAAAGGCAACATCGTGGATCTCTACGCGGGAGAGGTTGGCTGGACGCTGGACCGCGGCGGTGTGTCCGAGGAACCGGCAACATCCCTATCGGATTTCCAGGAGTCTTTGCGGCGAAATTTAAATTATTTGCTGCGGGTCCGGCTCAATGAGCCGGGCCTGTTGCTGCGCTATGGCGGGACCGGTGTCGACGAGTTGCGGGAAGTGGAGTGGGTGGAAATTACGGACACGGAAGAGCGTACGTTCCGGATCGCAATGGACCGTTCGACACACCTACCCGTGAAATCGATCGTGTGGACAGTCGACAACGAAACGCGGGAACGCAAAGAAGATGTAACGATCTATACCAACTTCCAGCTGAAGGAAGGCGTGGAAATGCCGATGCAGGTGTCTAGGCATCGAGATGGAAGAAGGATCAGTCAGGCTTTTTTCGACCGCTGCGAGATCAATCCAAATCTGCCGGCGGATTTTTTCACGAAAGAATCACTTGAACAACGATTCAAAGAAGTGGGTGGGAAAAAGAAAAACTAAGTGCGCGGAAAGCGGCGCTGGCATGAGAAACTCGGTAATGCCCTTAGAGGTAGCGCCTACCTGCTCCCAAGGAAGCCTGTTAGGTTAGAAGGTCCCAGCTAAACTAAGGCAGCGACCAACATCACCAGCGATGTATGGGGATTGCTTTATGAAATCGCGGAAACTTGAGTGGGGCAAGTCTGAGAGGGCGGCCGGATTCAGCCTGACGGAACTGGTTATCGCCCTAGCCGTGGCGCTAGTGCTGATCGGGATCGGGATGCCCTCATTTCTGCGGGCTTATCATTCCTATCAGTTGACGAATGCGGCTTCGCAGCTGGCGGATATTTTGCGGTTGACACGCTATGAGGCGATCCGGCTGAATAAAAATGTGAATTGCGTGATCCAGCCGGATGCGCTGAATCCTGGAATAACGGATGCGTTTGCAGATTCCGACGGAAACGGGTTACCCGGCCCAACAGAAAAGATCATCTTACTCGGTTCTGGCGGAAACATTATCGATGCGGGAGCGGTTTCGGGAGGAACAGGAACGCTGCTGGCAAAAGCCAATCTGTTAACGGCGGTGGCAGCGACACCGGGAACGATGAACGTTTGGTTCGACGCGCGGGGAGCGGTGGCCACGGGAAATGTGACGGTGTTTTACCTGGCCAGCGCACTGGGGCCAGAAGCCGGGTACAGGGCGGTTGTGCTGCTGCCTGCGGGATCGATTCAGGTATGGACTGGCGATGGGACGGGATATTGGGGACAGCTGCGGTAGCGTCTTGATGACAACGGTAGGGACAGACCGGAACACGCGTCGGGGCAATCAGGGTGGGTTCACGCTGATTGAGATGCTGATGGCGACGGTGATCATTCTGGTCGGACTCGTAGCGGTGGCCCAACTGGTGCCGATGTCGGTGATGATGAATTCGAACAACCGGAATGACGGGACGGCGCTAGTATTTGCGCAGCACGTGATGGAAGGGATGCGGAACGAGCCACTTTCGGCGACTTCCTACACTGACCCACAAGGGGTACTGTGTCCGCTGGGGAATATCTGCCAACTCGGTGATCCGACACAACCGTCCTTGGTGGTTGGCAGTCCGCTGAACACGACCGGTTCTTCCCCGATCATAGATTTTTCGGCAGGGCCGGTAACGGGATACAATTTCTCTTTTACGGATCCGAATGACCCGTTGGGTGCCATAAACGACGTGCGCTGGGCGATCGTCACCCGCGTGAACAGCGGGATCGTGACAGGCAAACGAATCATCCTGGGCGTGATGCGGCGCGGAATGAATGCACCGACCCTGCCGGTGACACTGGATACGATGGTGTCGAAGTGAAAGCAGAGCTAGCCAGCAGAAACAAGCAAAACGGATTTACTTTACTGGAATTGCTGGTTGCTACGGCAATATTCCTAGTAATTTGTGGCGCGATCTTTGGGCTGCTAGACCTTTCACAAAAAAACTATTCTAGTGAATCGATGATGTCGGGGGCGTTTCAGGAAGCGCGCCTGGCGGTAGACCAGATCGTGCGGGATTTCAATCAATCGGGATTTCCGGGGCTAGAGATGTTTTCGGTTACGCCGACTGCGGCCAGTTATGCCGTAGGTCCGGTGGCATGGGATCCGGGTTATCCGTCGGGCGGCGCAGCGGTGCCGTGCACGATTGGCACAATAGCCGGGGGAGGATTCGCAGGGACGTGCCTAACTCCTGGCGATTTCGATTTGCTCATTGAGACGCAATTAAATGACTCGGCTACGGTCGAGTGGATTCGCTATCAACTGGTGAATGGCATGCTCTATCGTTCGGTTGTTCCGAAAACAGCAGGAATTGATCCGGTGGCGGCAACCTCCGCGACCGGAGTTCAGGTCCCGTTCTTAACAAACGTGATGAACAATCCGACAGCGGCGCAAATGGCAGCGCTGAAGGCGGCGTACCCAACAATGTTTCCGGCCGGGCTGCCGGTGCCCATCTTTCAGTTTAGTTGTGACAGCGGAACGGGGACGGTTCCCTGCCCTACTGTCATCGGAGCCAATTCGCCGCTGAACATTCGCGATGTGGACATTACCTTGATTGTGGCGACGGCAAATCCAGATTTACAAACCCAAAAATTAAAGTTAGTAGAGCTGTATGGGCGCGGGCACCGGCTGAATCCGACAAATTAGGATTCGAACGGACAAGGTTAAAATGAAGGTTTATGCAAACGCGGGAGGAAATGACCGGCAGGCAGGTTCGGCGATGCTCATCGCCATATTCACACTGCTGCTGATCAGCGTGATCGCGATTGCCATGGTGGTGTCGACTGGGACCGATAGTGCACTAGCCAGCAATTACCGGACATCGGCAGGATCATATTATGCAGCGTTGGCTGGCATAGAAGAAGCGCGCGGCCGGCTACTCTGGAAAAATCCGGACTACATCAATAAAGCAAACGCGTATCCGTTGTTGATGAATGGTTCGGGTTTACCGACGTTCGGGTTGACACAAGTTTTTTACATCGTGAATCCCGCGACAGGTGAGACTGTCGATCCGACCAGTTCGAATCCCGCGAATTATCCCGACAGCGAATATCAGACGGAATACGGGTGGCCGTTGACTGGAGCCGCGGTCAATCAGACAACCTCCGTGTCTCCTGTCGCTGGGCTCCCCGGGCCTTCCTACAAGTGGGTGAGAATTACGCCCGCGACGGAAAAATCCTTAAATATGGATGTGGATGGAAATGGAATTATCGACGCAGCAACCCCGCTGTATTATGATGCCGCGAACATAAATACCAAGCCGGGACTAATCGTAAGTCCGCTTCCGCCTGCAACGGCCGTCGAGGCTTTGGAGGTTACCGCGCTCGCGGTGCTCCCCAACGGAACGAGACGGATGCTGCAGTATCTCGTGGCGCCGATCGTCATCTCACCGAGCACAACGGGAAACACATTTCCAGCGGCATTGACGCTCGATGGAAACGGTGTGATTTATCAGGATCCGAATTCAGCGAGCTATAAAATCAATGGGCAGGATGGGTGCAGCACGACCACACCGCCCGCAGCGGTTCAGTCCATCACCTATACCAACGCAGCCGATTATGCTTCGATCCATGCGCAAGCGCTATCGAAGAATCCCGGTAATTACCCGGGTTCACCGATGTACCCGGTGCCCCCAGCGGGGACATATGCGGCGACAAGCCCCAGCATCCCGATCCCCCCGATCCCTGTGCCGGCCCCGATCCGGCAAAGTTGGCAGAGTCCGGCGACATTGAATGCGATCGTGCAGGACATCACAAACAGCGCCGATGTGGTCATCAACACGAATGCCACTGGCAGCGACATCTCGAGCCAAGCCCCCACCATGTCGTTCACCAATCCGATGACGATTGTGGTGAATGGGAATCTAAATCTGACGGGGTGGCACAATACTGGGTTCGGTTTGCTCTTGGTCACAGGAGTGTTGACCTACGATCCCGATGCCACCTGGAACGGGGTCGTGCTGGTGATCGGGCAAGGGATTTTTTCCTCAATCAATAATGGCTCGGGGGGGATCAACGGATCGGTACTCGTAGCAAAAACGCTGGACTCATCCGGGAACCTGTTGACCACGCCGACGTTGGGTTCGGCATTCTTCGGCAGCCTGACTAGTTACGGCAGCACCCCCGGTTTCGGCATTAATTACCGCAGTTGTGCTGGCCAAGGTCCGTTGGGACAGAGCGCCCAAGGTCCCCTCAGTTACAAGGTGCTGTCATTCCACGAAATTCCACTGACTTGACATCCTCCTCGACCTATTAGGAGGTGAGGATTCCTACGGAACCGGACTTTAGTCCGGTGTGCTTCGGTAGGTTCCTCCGAGAGCCGCCTTACACAGCAGCGGAGCGAAACGAAGCGGCTTAACTCTTGGCGAGAGAGAAGAAACAAGAGCGACCTTCCTCCCCGTCCTGAACGGCGAGGCTTCAGGGTCGCAAGCGGTACGTTTTGCCAGTGCAGCACTCCGGCCTGGCCGGGACGCTTGCCGGCTGTAGCAGCTACAAATGACCTCCTAGAGGCATCGCGGTATACTACTAGGATGGAAAATCCGAACGGAAGCGGACAGATGCACGGCACAACGGTTTTGTGCGTGCGCAAAGACGGGAAGGTGGTGTTGATTGCCGATGGGCAAGTGACCATGGGCGATCACGTCTTGAAGCATACGGCGCGGAAGACCCGACGGTTGTATAGCGAAAAAGTAGTGGCTGGATTTGCGGGCTCGACAGCCGATGCCTTGTCACTTTTCGAGCGATTCGAAGGAAAGCTGCAGGAACATTCGGGAAATTTGCAGAAGGCTTCTGTGGAACTGGCCAAGGAGTGGCGCAAGGATCGCGCGCTGCGGCACCTCGAAGCCTTGCTGATTGTGGCCGATGCCAAGGCCACGTTTGTGCTGTCGGGAAACGGCGATGTGATTGAGCCGGACGACGGGCTTTGTGCGATCGGATCTGGCGGAACCTATGCGCTGGCGGCTTCGCGCGCGTTGCTAAAGCACTCCAAGCTGGCGGCGAAGGAATTGGCGCTGGAGGCGATGCGCATCGCCAGCGAAATCTGCATCTATACCAATGAGAACTTTACGATAGAGGAGATTTAAAGAGACGCGAAAGCGGACAGACGCTGCGCCGAAGGAATTGAAAGATCATGGCCACAAAAACTGAGAAAGAAATCACGTTGTTTCCTGGCGGGAATGGAACAGGCCCATCAGAAGAGGTGGAAGCGTTGCCGGCGCTCGATGACATGACGCCGCGGGAGATTGTGGCGGAACTCGACAAGTATATCGTGGGCCAGGCCGCGGCAAAACGCGCCGTGGCGGTGGCTCTGCGGAATCGCGTGCGGAGACAAAAGCTCCCGCCCGAGATTGCGGAAGACGTTTTGCCGAAGAATATTTTGATGATTGGGCCTACGGGTGTGGGAAAAACGGAAATCGCGCGAAGGCTGGCGCGTCTGGCGGGCTGCCCGTTTGTGAAGGTGGAAGCGTCGAAATATACGGAAGTGGGCTACGTGGGACGCGACGTGGAATCGATGGTGCGGGATCTGGTGGAGACGTCAATCGAAATGATCCGCGAGGAAAAACTGGATGAAGTGGCGGATCGCGCGGAACAAGCGGCGGAAGAGCGCGTACTCGACCTGCTGCTGCCGCCGCCGCCCGCACCGGCACCGGGCACGCCTGAAAATGAACTTACCGCGCAGCGTGAACAGACCCAGCGCACCAGAGAAAAGCTGCGGGCGCAGTTGCGCGAAGGAAAACTGGATGCACGAATGGTGGACCTCGAAGTTCGCGAACGCGCGATGCCTTCCTTCGAGATTATTTCCAATCAGGGCATGGAAGAGATGGATGTAAACCTTAAGGACATGCTCAGTGGGTTCTTCGGGCAGCAAAAGAAAAAACGCAAGATGAGCGTGGCGGACGCATTTGAGTATTTGATTCAGGAAGAAGAAAACAAGCTGCTCGATATGGAGCAGGTGACACGCGTCGCAGTGGAGCGCGCGGAGCAGATGGGAATTATCTTTATCGACGAGATCGATAAGGTCGCGGGCCGTGAAGCCGGGCATGGGCCGGACGTGTCGCGGGAGGGGGTACAGCGGGATATCCTGCCGATCATCGAAGGCACGACCGTAAATACGCGTTATGGAATGATTCGCACGGACCACATCTTATTTATCGCCGCCGGTGCGTTTCACGTGACCAAGCCGTCGGACCTGATTCCGGAACTGCAAGGACGGCTGCCGATTCGGGTGGAGATGCAGTCGTTGAAGGAAGAGGATTTTGTGCGGATTCTGACGGAACCGAAGAATGCGCTTATCAAACAATACATCGCGCTGATGGATACGGAAGGATTGAAACTGCAATTCACCGAGGATGCCGTACAGTGCATCGCGAAATTTGCGACGAGCGTGAATGAGCAAACTGAAAATATCGGCGCGCGAAGATTGCACACAATCCTCGAAAAGGTGCTAGATGAGATTTCCTTTGAAGCGCCGGACTTGAAGAAAAAGAATGTAAAGGTCGACGCGGCGTATGTGACCAAACAACTGTCGGACATTGTGAAGAATCAGGATTTGAGCCGGTACATTCTGTAATTTAATTGAGCCCAATGGACACTGCTAACCCGGGCTTTCGAAATCGACAATCCGCGAGTGCAGAAAATCGTGCCAGACGCTTGGCAGCCTTACGCAAGCGAAAGTCCGGCAGCTACATTGTCTTTGTGCTGGGTCAGGTATTCCTGTTTGCCGGATGCGGGGCGCCCGGTGAACCGCTTCCGCCGAGCCCTCCGATCCCGACGGCGATCACGGATTTGAGTGCTTCGCAGGCGGGCGACGGAGCAATGCTCAGCTTCACAATGCCGAAGAAAAGCGTCGTCGGAGACACGTTACCGGATGTTCCGACGATGGAGATACTGCGCGGAAATCTGTTGCCCGATGGAACTCCCGATCCGAAATCGTTTCGTGTCGTCGATACGGTGCCGGGGGCGATGCTGGCTTCCTACACGCAAAAAGGCATCGTGCATTTCCTCGACCCTGTGGCGCCCGAAGAGATTCAAGCGCATCCGGGAGCAACTGTGTTATATCGCGTGCGCGCACGCGTTACCGACAAGAAAGTTTCTGCGGACTCCAATGATGCGCCGGTGAAATTGTTCGTGGTGGCCGCGGCGGTTGAAGAGCTTCGCGCCAACTTGACGGAGAAAGGAATTGATCTTACCTGGCTGGCGCCACAGAAAACCTCAGGCGGCCAGCCGATTACCGAGATTGAGCAATATAACGTTTATCGAGGAGAGATTGATGCGGCCTCGGTGGAAGCGGTTGCAAAAGATTTGAGTCGTGCGACTTGGAAATCGCCGCTGGTGCAAATTGCACGGGTGAAGTCGCCGGAATATCGCGACGCCGCATTTGATTATGGGAAAACTTACCTGTATGTGGTGCGCGCAACGTTAGTCGGTGCGGGCGAACGATTGGAGTCGAATGACTCGAACAGCGTGATTTTGACCCCCAAAGATACCTTTCCGCCCGCGGCTCCGCAGGGCGTGGTGGCGGCGGTGCTACCGGCGGCGGAGGCAGGGAAATGGCGGGTGGATTTGTCCTGGTCGATTAACCTAGAAACGGACTTGGCAGGTTACCGGGTATATCGAGCCCAGAAGCAGGGCGAGCGCGGAATATTGATTACACCCGAGTTAGTACTGACACCGGCATATCGAGATGAGTCCGTAGCGGCTCTAGGAGACTATTGGTACACCATAACTGCCGTCGATCGGGCTGGTAATGAAAGCGCACCGAGCGAGCAAATAGTCGTAGAAATGACGCAACCATCGAGTTAAAACGTGTGTCAAACAAGGCAGGGAGCTAGGACCATGCTAGCCTCGTTACCACTCCCCAAATACGAAGGGGTAGGGATTTTGCGAAACGCACCGGTGCGTGTGGGGATCTATATCGGCCTGTGCTTGGCGATAGTTTTTTCGGCTTGGGTGATGGTGGCCCATCGCGTGGCGGTACTCGATGGATTCCAGAGGGAGCGCAATCTCGCTGCTCTCGTCATCTTATGTGCTTTGGCGTTGTTCCCCGTGGTTCGCTTCTACCGCTCCCCGCATGAGCAAGTATTGAGTGGACTAATTGCCTGGACGATTCTTTGCTTCACATACAGGGTGCTGGGGCTGTTCTTCAGTCTTCTGGATCAAGAGTACATTCGCCTCCAAATATTCGTGATGGGCTCGCTCGCGTACATGATTTCAGCAACGCTATCGTGGATTGGTACAATTGTCTGGCGAGCGCGAAATGAGTACACCTCACATCTCCGTCACTAGGAAACTCTCACAAAAATGAAATTCTGCCGATTTCTGCCTACCGGGACTGAAGTTCCGCTGTTCGGGCTGGTCGAAGACGATTCGATATTCGAGATTAGTGGTGCTCCATGGGAATTATGGACGAGGGGGGCGCGTCGGTTTTCCGCGCCAGAATGCCGATTGCTCGCGCCGGTGGCGCCAAGCAAAATCGTTTGCGTGGGACGGAATTACGCGGCGCACGCAGCCGAACTGGGCAATGAAACGCCGAACGAGCCGATGATCTTTATGAAGCCTCCCTCATCTCTGATCGGTTCTGAACAGGCAATCGTGATTCCGCGCTATTCGCAACGAGTGGAGCATGAGGGTGAACTTGGGGTGGTGATGGGACGAAGCTGCTCGCAGTTGGGCGACGAGGAAGATCCGCTCTCCTATTTGCTAGGATATACATGCGTGAATGATGTGACCGCACGAGATTTGCAGAGAGCGGACGTACAATTCACGCGGGCGAAAGGATTCGATACGTTCTGCCCGGTTGGGCCACATATTGAGACGAACCTCGATCCGCGAAATGTGCAGGTAGAAACAAGGGTGAACGGAACGCTACGGCAATCGGGGAACAGTTCCCTAATGGTGTTTCCGGTGGCTTATCTGGTGAGGTGGCTATCGCGGATGATGACGCTAGTGCCGGGAGATTTGATTGCCACCGGGACCCCTAGAGGGGTGGGGCCGCTGGTAAGCGGGGACACGGTTGAGGTTTCGGTTGCGGGGATTGGCGTGTTGCGCAATCCGGTGCATGGTTACTCCCGATAGCTTCGCGGAACGGGCGGCGATTCGGTACAATAAGAAAACGTGAGAAGTGGAGTTCTCGGAAGAACTGGGTACCAGAGCAACGAGGCTTTCACCATCCAATATCAATTTTGAATTTAGTGAGGAGTGGCGCATTGAAAGAGCTGCTCGCCGACTGGAAATTAATAGTGGTAATCGTGAGCGGAGGCATCACAACTATCGGCTTGCTGGCCTACGCCTTTGCGCGCCCCGCCAGCGATCCAGATGCTGAGGAACGCAAGCGGAGGTTGCATTTAAATCACATCGGGCGAATCGCGGAAGGCCAGGTGGTGGAACTAGCGCAACATCCAGCGCCGGTTGTGGCGGCCCGGCGCGGCTTGCTCGGAGCGAAAGCGCGACCGCCGGCCGATGATCGGCCGCGGCATCTGGTTTCCTACATCTATTCGATCTCCGGCGTTACCTACCAGACCGCGCAGGATATTACCGGACTGGAGAGTCAAGTGCGTTTTGAACGATTAGTGGCTGGACATCCGGCGAGTGTGAAATACGATCCATCGAACCCAAGCGACTCGATTCTTGTAGCGGACGATTGGTCTGGCTTGCGGTAGTGACATTCCCTCCTAGAGACCCGCGCAAGTTCTGATTTCCCTGCGAATGCGTTATCCTTTTGCTGCGGGGTGTATTGGCCTGCCGGCAAATCCATGAAACACGTGTTGCTCTCACTGATGACGGCGATCTTGGTTGTGGGCATGACGCTAAGCGCCATGGTTATTCTGGTGCGCGCAACGCTTTACGTTACTTCGATCGAAGCACCTTTGCCTCGCGCGGGTGCCATCGGGGTGGAGCTTCTTCTGGGCGTGGTGCTGTTGCTCGGAACGGTGTGGCTGGCGACGCATCTGGCGGTACTGATTTTTGTATCGAAACATGATTCGACGAATTGACGGAGGATGGGTTGCCTGAGAAAAATCATGTTACCTGGGAATCGTCACGAAACGACGAACGATTGGAACAGTTGAAGAGGATTTCCGCGGAAGCCGAAGCAGGCGGAGGAATCGAACGGCGCGAGAAGGAGCACAAAGCCGGAAAGCTTTCGGCCCGGGAACGAATTGATTTGTTACTGGATGAAGGAACCTTCGAAGAGCTGGATAAATTCGTTCGGCACCGCTGCGTGGATTTTGGGTCGGAAGAAAACCGGCCTGCCGGCGATGGGTTTGTAACCGGTTTCGGGCGAATCGATGGTCGGCTGGTGTATGTGTTCGCGCAGGATTTTACGGTATTTGGCGGATCGCTATCGGAGTCAAACGCGCTAAAAATTTGCAAGATCATGGACCTGGCGATGCGCAATGGCGCGCCGGTAATCGGATTGAATGATTCGGGCGGAGCGCGAATTCAGGAAGGTGTGGCCTCTCTGGCAGGATATGCAGATATCTTCTTGCGCAACACGCTGGCCAGCGGTGTTGTTCCGCAGCTTAGCGCGATTATGGGGCCATGCGCGGGGGGCGCGGTGTATTCCCCGGCGATTACCGATTTCATCTTCATGACCAAGGAAACTTCCTACATGTTCGTGACCGGGCCAGACGTAGTCAAGACGGTAACGCAGGAAGAAGTGAGCAAGCAGGAATTAGGCGGTGCCATGACCCACAACGCCACCAGCGGGGTGGCCCATTTTGTTGCGCAAGACGATGCAGACTGTTGCGCAATGCTCCGAGAACTGCTCAGTTTTTTGCCGTCGAATAACCGGGAAGAGCCGCCAAAACGTGCGACAGATGACCCCTGGGACCGGCAAGAACAATCACTAAACATCCTTGTTCCGGAAGATCCGTTAAAACCCTATGACATGACCGACGTGATTCACGCGGTTGTGGACAATGCTTATTTCTTTCAGGTGCAGGAGCATTACGCGAAAAATATTGTGGTGGGATTTGCACGGATGGACGGGCGGCCGGTGGGAATCGTGGCAAATCAACCGGCATTTCTGGCGGGCACGCTGGATATTAACGCTTCGCTGAAGGCAGCGCGTTTTGTACGATTCTGCGACGCGTTCAATGTTCCGCTGATTACCTTTGAAGATGTACCAGGATTCTTGCCGGGAACACAGCAGGAATATGGAGGGATCATCAAGCATGGAGCAAAGCTGCTTTATGCATTTGCGGAAGCGACAGTGCCGAAGATTACCGTCATTACGCGCAAGGCGTATGGCGGGGCATATTGCGTTATGGCATCGAAGCATATTCGAACGGACGCAAATTTTGCGTGGCCATCGGCGGAAATTGCGGTGATGGGTCCGGAGGGCGCGGTCGATATCGTGTATAAGCGCGAACTGAGCACGGCGCAGGGAGCCGAGCGTGCCAAACTGCGGAAGGAAAAAGTCGAAGAGTTTCGCAGCCGTTTTGCGAATCCGTTTATCGCGGCGGAACGGGGATACCTGGACTCTGTCATTGAACCCGCGGAAACGCGCGGACGGATTATTACTGCGCTGCGCGCGCTCGAAAACAAAGCGGATACCAACCCAAAAAAGAAGCACGGGAATATCCCCCTGTAGCATGTTTGCCGGCGTACTTGCTTCGGCCATAATCGCATCCACCGGTCCTCGCGATTTGCCCTAAGTTTTCCTCGATCATGGCGTTGACGACACAGGGCAAAAACGTAGCGGTCTCGTCGACACGTTTGATGAGGTCAAAGAAGAGGGCGAGTACTAGCCACGGGCTCGCGATGCACTCCGCTCACCGGTATCCATTTCCCGATTGCTTTGAGTCCGCGTCCGCCAAGCGGAATTGCCCCTGGCTGCGAACTTTGACGGTGCCCAATGGGGAAAGTAGTGATCGAAAATTGACCGGCGAACGGGCTTGGGCCTAGTGTACAATTTTGCTTCGATGATGCAGGCTATCGCTTCGGCCTGCATGTGGATGTGAAGATGTTCGACCAACCTACCATCATCTCTGCTGTTTGATCCGCACCTGACGCGGAACGAAACTTCATTCAATCTCTATTTCTGTGTTTCAGAATTGGCAGCGCGGGGGTTTCTCCAAACGGGCTCGCGCAGAAATATATGGGTTTATATGGATGCACCGGAAGCAGTTCTTGTGGCACGGCCCCCATCATTTTGGGAATCGATTCGGGAAGCGCTGCGCGGCTCGCATCAGGATTTCACGATTGGCAACTTGAATCGCGCCATCGTGTTGCTGGCAATCCCGATGGTTCTCGAAATGGTACTGGAGTCGCTGTTCGCAGTGGTGGACGTGTTCTGGGTCGGACACCTCGGAGCCGACGCAGTCGCTACAGTGGGCTTGACGGAATCGTTACTGGCGCTGATTTTTGCGGTGGGATTCGGGCTGAGCCTCTCGACCACAGCGATGGTGGCACGACGGATCGGCGAGAAAGATAAAAATGGCGCGGCAGTCGCAGGCGTACAGGCAATTTTCATCGGGCTGGGCACATCTCTACTTGTCGGAGCTCCGTGCATTTTCTACGCACCAAAACTTCTACGGTTGATGGGTGCTTCGCCGCAAGTTGTGAACGTTGGGAGCGGATACGCGCGGATTGCGTTGGGAGGCTGCGGTGCAATCGTGATGCTGTTTTTGAACAATGCGATCTTTCGCGGCGCGGGAGATGCGGCGGTAGCGATGCGGCTGCTGTGGGTGTCGAACATCATCAATCTGGTGCTCGATCCCTGTTTAATTTTCGGATGGGGACCGTTCCCGAAACTGGGTGTTACGGGAGCGGCGCTGGCCACGTTTGCCGGGCGCAGCATCGGCGTGCTGTATCAGTTTTATCGGCTGCTGCGAGGCACCGAGCGCATACGCATTATGGTCGGCCAGGTTCACGTGAATTGGAAGGTACTACTGCGGCTGCTGCGGGTGTCGGCAACCGGGATTATACAATTTGCGATCGCGGATGTGAGTTGGATCGGCATGGTGCGCATCGTCAGCACGTTTGGCTCTGCGGCATTGGCAAGTTACACGATTGCGATCCGGATTTTAATTTTCGTGCTGCTGCCGAGTTGGGGACTCAGTAACGCTGCGGCCACCTTGGTTGGGCAAAATCTTGGAGCGAAACAGCCGGAGCGCGCGGAAAAATCGGTGTGGCGCACGGGACTGTATAACATGGCCTTCCTTGGGGGCGTGGGACTCTTCTTTATTACCTTTGCCGAGCGGGTGATCCATTTGTTCACCGGTGATCTCGCGGTTGTGCCGCTGGCAATCTCATGCCTGCGTATCCTGAGCTACGGAAATATTGGCTATGCATACGGCATGGTGATGCTGCAGGCGTTTAATGGAGCTGGGGATACGGTGACACCGACGATCGTGAATTTCTTTGGCTTCTGGTTGCTGGAAATTCCTCTGGCGTATGGGCTGGCGATTCCGATGAAGCAAGGGCCAAACGGAGTGTATTACGCGATTGTAATTGCCGAGGCGTCGATCGCCGTTGCGGGGGTCTTGCTGTTCCGACAGGGGCGGTGGAAGAAGCAGAAGATTTAAGGAGGAAGATTGCCGAGTCTCGGTCGAGATCCTCTGGGCGTGACAAGGTAAAGCCAAAGCAAGGGATAACGAAGAACGCACGGACAGGGAGAGGCAGCGAAGTTCGCTTGTCAGCAGGCTTTCGGCTCATTATTTCAATAGGAACTCTTTTAAGAATTCCACGGTGGCGTAGAACTGGAAGTCCTGGTTGGCTTTTTTCTGGAAGCCATGGCCTTCATCTCTGGCCATAATGTACCACACGGGAGTTCCCTGCTTTTTGAGTGCCGCAGCGATTTGATCGCTTTCGCTCAGCGGGACGCGAGGATCGTTTTTGCCGGCGACAACCATCATCGGTTTCTTGATTTTTTCGACGTTGTTCATCGGCGCAATTTTTTCCAGGTATTCCCGCATCTTGGGATCGCGCTCGTCGCCATACTCCACGCGACGCAGGTCGCGACGGTAGGCTTCGGTGTGCTCCAGAAAGGTAACCAGGTTCGAAGGGCCGACGACGTCAATCGAACAACGAATCCGTTCGCTATAAAAGGTTGAGACTGCAAGCGTCATATGGCCGCCATAACTGCCACCGGTAACGGCGACGTGATCCAAGTCGAGATCGGGCTGAGCAACAATCCAGTCAAATAAAGCGTCGATATCTTTGTAGGTTTGATCGCGCAGCAAGCCGTTGTCGAGAAGAGTGAACGTTTTTCCGTATCCCGTCGAACCTCGCACGTTCGGTTCGATGGTAGCAGTCCCCAGTACGTTCAAGTAGTAATTGTAGCGTCCCATGAATTTCGGCCGTGATTGGCCCTCAGGCCCTCCGTGGATTTCAATCAGGACAGGACGCTTACCGGTGAATTTAGCGGGAGGCGCATATAGAAAACCAGAAATCATCCGCCCGTCAAAGCTTTTCCAGCGGATAGGCTGCGGTTCGCGGAAGCCGTCGGTCTTCACGGCGGTCTCGCTGAAGGTCCAACGCTCGAGTTTCCCGTTCGAGACGTCGACCGAATAACAATCGCCCGGCGAAGTTGCCGACGTGAGGCTGAAGGCCAAATCCTGGTTATTTCTGTGCCAGATCAAGCCACTCAGCAAACCGACAGGCAGCTTGGGCAAATTCAATTCCTTCCCTGTCGCAGCATCCATCAAGTGCAAAACGCTGAGCCCATTCTCGTTGGCAAGAAATGCGATATTTTTGCCATCCCACGAGAGAGCGAACTCATCGATATCCCAAGGAATGTTGCCCGTCAGTACTTTGGTCTGCCGCGTGGAAAGATCCAGATAGCGCAACTGCTGAAATTCTGAATCATTGTCAGAGGTAAAGTAGATACCTTGGCCATCCCGGCTGAATCGGGGATTGGAATAGGCCACTTTTTTGGTACTTCGAGGCGTCAATTCCGTCCGAGCGCCACTGTCCACATCGATCAGCCACAAATACGTCTCGTTGATCGAAATTTCTTCGCTGACGAGGATTTTTGAGTCGTCGGGAGCCCAATCCTCTGGCCTCCAACCTCCGCCCGTAAGTTGAGCCAAGAGGCGATCGGATTTTGGATCGGATGGATCGATCACCCAAAGATCGTTGTCCTGTCCGGTGCGCCGGGTAGAGGTGTAGACGATGCGATCGCCCTTGGTCGACCACGGCCCACCCAGATTTCGAGACTTGCCATCGGTGAGCAGCGTGCTCGTGCCAGTCGCTAAGTCATAACGATAGAGCTGATACCACTCGCCGCCTCCAACGTCTTTCCGAAAAATCATGTATTCGCCAGTGAGTGGCTGAAACCGGCCGCCATAGACAGGCTCGCTAAAAAAGGTAAGTTCCTGGCGGGCACCGCCAGGAATTTTTACGACGTGAGCTTGGTAGGTGTTGCCGAAACGCGTCCCAATCATCATTTCCCGCCGTTGGGGATGCCAATCGGTAACAAACGCAGAGCGATTTTCGCTATAGGGACCGGCCTGCTCTGCCAGCGTGATCGGGATCTTCGGAACTCCTTCGGCCACGATTCCTTCTGGCGGGACAATCGTGGCCTCCTCCTGGCAGGGCGATAAGCTGCACGAAAGAGCAAAGGCGACCAACAGCAACAAAGACCTCTTCATGACTCCTCCACTAGCCAGTTGCAAGGACTCGTCATACACCTGAAACGATACGACACGCAAGAGCGATGTCTTCAAGGGGGGCCTTCACGTGCGTGGTAGAATCCGGCCTGGATAGAAAAAGAGCAGCATGTTTAAGAAGATTCTGATTGCCAATCGCGGCGAAATCGCTGTGCGCATCCTGCGCGCGTGTAGAGAGCTCAGCATTCGCACGGCGGCGGTGTTCAGCGACGCGGATCGCGGTGCGTTGCACGTGCGACTGGCCGACGAAGCGTATCCGATCGGACCTGCTCCTTCGCGGGAAAGCTATCTTTCTATCGACAAGTTGATGGATGTTTCGCGGCGAGCGGGCTGCGATGCTCTGCATCCGGGCTATGGATTTCTTGCCGAAAATCCGGCGCTGCCACGCGCTTGCAAGGATGCGGGAGTCACATTTATTGGGCCCCCAGCAGAAGCAATGGAAGCGATGGGCTCAAAGACGGCAGGGAAACAGCTGGCACGGCGCGCCGACGTGCCGACCGTACCGGGCACCAGTGAAGCGATCGATAATCCCGAGGAGGTGCAGGCGCTGGCGCGCAGCATGGGATACCCGGTGGTGCTAAAAGCCATCGCCGGCGGCGGCGGCAAGGGAATGCGCGTCGTCGACAACGACAGCGAGTTTACGGCGGCCTGGCGCGATGCGGCTTCCGAGGCCTTGAATGCCTTCGGCGATCCGCGGATGTTCCTGGAAAAGTATCTGCTGAAGCCCCGGCACATAGAGATTCAGGTTTTTGCCGATGCGCATGGACGGGTAGTTTCGCTGGGTGAACGCGAATGCTCGGTGCAGCGCCGGCATCAGAAAGTGATCGAAGAAGCTCCCTCGCCCGTCGTGACACCGGACCTGCGCCGGCGGATGGGCGATGCAGCAGTGCGGCTGGCTCGGGCAGGCGGATACGTGAACGCAGGCACGGTGGAATTTCTGGTGGACGCGCAGCTCAATTTTTACTTTTTGGAAGTGAATACGCGGCTGCAGGTGGAGCATCCAGTTACGGAGCAAGTGACCGGGCTTGATTTGGTGAAACTACAGATCGCCATTGCCGCGGGACATCGATTGCCGTTTGCGTGGGAGAGCATAGCGCCACGCGGGCATGCGATGGAACTACGGCTGTATGCGGAGGATCCGGACAATAATTTCTTCCCGTGCCCTGGAAAAATTCTGGCGCGAAACGCCCCCACAGGCCCGGGGGTTCGGCTGGATGAAGGCGTGTACGAGGGCTATACCGTACCGCTAGAATACGACCCGTTGCTCAGCAAGTTGATTGCGTGGGGCAACAGCCGCGAAGAGACGATTTCGCGACTGCGGCGGGCGCTGGACGAGTACACGATTACCGGGATTCGGACGAATGTCAGTTTGTTCCGACGAATATTGGGGGAGGCGGAGTTTTTGACCTCCAATATTCATACCAACTGGTTGGACGAGTTGCTGGCAAGGCCGCATCCACCGGCCGAGGCTCCTCGCGCAGGAACCGAAGAAGCAGCCTTGCTTGCTGCGGCATTGTGGAGTAGCAGAAAACCAGACTCTTCGGCCGGTGGGAGGCCGGGATCAGAAATGGACCAGATGTCTGAATGGAAGCGCGATGGCCGCAGGCAGCAGCTGGATCGCATGCCATGAAATTCGAAATACAGCTGGAAGGCGTTAGCGGAAAAACGAAACGCGTCGTGCAGTTAGAAAAACATGGCAAGGGCTATCGAATTTTGCTGGATGGGCGGCAAGTAGATGCCGACGCGGTGCAGGTTGCGCCGTACACGATTTCGGTGCTGCTCGGCGGTCAATCCTTTGAAGTGCATATTTCCGATGCGCCCGATGGCCGGTTGAACTTGCAGATTGGGGTGCACGAATTTATGGCGGAGGTGGTAGATCCACGCGCCTGGCGAGGGCGGAAGCATGGACCGCTAGAGGCCGCAGGGCGACAGCAAATTATTGCGCCGATGCCCGGCAAAGTAATTCGAATGTTGGTGAAACTCGGCGATGCTGTAGAAGCGAAGCAGGGGCTCGCGGTGATTGAAGCGATGAAGATGCAAAATGAGATCCGATCGCCGAAAAGTGGAAAGGTCGAACGCGTACTGGTAGAAGAAGGACAGAATGTGAGCGCAGGAGAGGTCCTTTGCATCGTTACCTGAGCATCTATCGGGAGTTGGTGCAGCAACCTCTGGCCCAGGGGCGGAAGGTCTTCGCCGCAGCACAAAAGCCAAATTGAGCGAGTTCACAATCGAATCACGAAAAGATAAATCGATTAATTAAAGGGTATTTTACTGCGTTGCGGATTGCGGTGCGGGGGTCGCTGGCGTAGTAGCAGGCATGCTAGCAGCGGCGGGCAGCGTGGATTTGGCCGCATCCGGGAGTTTACCGGCAGCTTCGACAACTTGCTGAGCGAGATAGTTTGTAACTTTGGCTTCATCGCGAGCAACGGCAAGATAGGCTGCGCGTAGAAGCTGTTCTTTGCGATCGCGCAACGTGTCTCGAATGGTTTGCTGAACCTGCGGATCGTTGACGCCGCGTTGGCCAGCCGGTTCGCGCGCAACCAATTTCAGGATGCGGATGCTGTCTTTCAGAACGACTGGCTGGCTGACCTGACCAGGCTTCAGCGAGAGCACCAGCTTCTTGAGATTCGGATCAGACTGATTGAGGGAAGACTCTGGGATATAGCCAAGATCGCCACCGTTTGCCGCGGTATTGGGATCCTCGGAATAATCCATCGCAATCTGGGCAAAATCCGCGCCACTGTTCAGCTTGTCTACAATCATTTTGGACTTGCGAATCGCTTCCGCCTCGGTGGTCGCATCATCGTTCTTTCGATTGCGAATTTGGGGATCTTTGCGTGGAGTGATGACGATTTGTGAAATCCGGTATTGCGGCTCAGCTACGTTAAACTGATTCAGGTTCGCATTATAAAAGTCGACGACATCCTGATCGGTAATGGTGATTTTCGCGGCTACTTCGCGATTCAAAAGTTTCTGGATGGAAAGCTGGCGGCGCAGATCGCGCTTCAGGTCATCAACCGTCATGCTTCGCGACTTGAGCTGGCGCTGAAATTCCTCTTCGGTGAACGGACTTTTGATTTCGGTGAACTTGTCCTCGACTTCGCCGTCGCTGGCCTCCAGATTCAGCTTCTTGGCGCGCTCGAGCAGAATCTCATTGTTGATGAGCTGTTCGACGACATTGAGCTTTAACGAGAGAGAGTCTTCCTGCGTGGGTTTCTGGCCTTCGGCAGGAACCTGCGATTTGTAATATTTTTCGACTTCGTCTCGCTTGATTTCCGTCCCATTGACCACGGCCCAAACATCGGCAGAGTGGTGTTCCGGCTGTTTGCAGCCGGACAAGACAGACAGAAGCAATCCCGCCGCGGGCAACAGCACCGAGGCGCGGCGCAATCCGCCGTTTCTCCATCGTATCGAAGAAGAACTAGGAGGAAAATTCAAGGGTGGCTCAGGCAGCTTTTTTTACGCGGCCCATCCGAATGCAGGCCGTGCATACGCGCACTTGCTTGCGCGTGCCGTTTACCAGGGCGTGAACGTTCTTGAGATTCGGGTTCCAGCGGCGACGCCTGGTATTGTTGGCGTGGCTCACTACGTTGCCGTAGTGGGGGCCTTTGCCGCAGAGATCACACTTCAATGCCATAACGCTACACTTCCTACTCTGAAAAGATAAAAACGGATCCTTTGATAGTAGCAGAACTAAAGTGAAAGACAAAGGAGAGTGTTCGGGAAAAGTGAAATTAGTCTGCGCTTCTATCGTTGACTCCGGCCCAGCTAAGGGCCTGCTGGCGGTCAGTGAACGCGCGCATCGGAATGGCCTTGCCGTTGCGGAATGTGAAGACATCGGCGATTCGTGCTTCCGGTCATTCCCTACTGTCCCTCAGTCTCACCCGCACATGGACGAACACAATGATTTTATCGCCAGCGATCAGGAAGTGCTCCGGTTCGCTGCTTCCCTCTGCCCAGTTTGCGCGCGATTGGGACAAGTAGGCTTGGACACCGGCATGTCCGTAATAGGTCCCGCCTCGCGGAAATTCGGGGGGCTCGGTCCATTCGATATTGGGGACAGTTGCCGGAATATCGTCGCGGTTGAACGCCGAGTAGGTGCTCTTGAGAGCGTCCATCTCTGCCGCGGCAAGTGATGCTAGCCGGTCGGTGCGTATGTCGCGATTGTAGCAAGAACAGAGGATTTGCGATTCGGAGGATTTGAAGCGGATGAACGGTTTTCAGGGATTGGGGTAAGCCGAGGCGAGGCCGGCTTTGTTATACTGAATGAGCCCGACAGGCTGAAAAAAACGTGAAATCGCTGCGCATATCGATCGTGCAATATCTCAACACCGCGCCGCTGGTGCGCGGGCTCACGCACGGACCGCTCCGTGGTAAGTACGAGCTGTCATTTACCGTGCCGTCGGAATGCGCGGAGGCCTTGCGCACCCGGCAAGTGGATATCGCCATCATCCCAGCAATAGAATATCAGCGAATCGACGGATTAGTGATTCTGCCGGATCTGTCGATCGCCTCTAAAACTTCCGTGCGCAGTTTGTTGCTAATTTCAAAGAAGCCCATCCAGGAAGTGCAGAAGATAGCGCTCGATCGCAGTTCCCGCAGTACCCAGGCTATGACAAAGATTTTGTGCGCCAAGCGGTGGCACATCGAGCCGGAATATTTTGAGATGGCGCCAGACTTGCCGGAGATGCTGGACAAAGCAGACGCCGCACTGCTCATTGGCGATCCAGCGCTTCAATTTGCCGTAACCGGTCGAAGATCTGCCGGCAAGCATGGACTATCGAATCTGAAAGTGTATGACGTCGTGGAAAAGTGGCGGGGGCTCACGAACCTGCCCGCAGTGCTGGCAGTTTGGGCCGGGTGGCCTGAACGGATCGGCAAGGAAGTTGTGCAGGATTTCCAGGACTCGCTGGCTTTCGGTATGCGGCATCTCGATCAAATTAGCGAGGAATCGGCTGCCCAATTGAACTTACCCGCGACAGAATTGAAGCTCTACCTGACCGAGAATATCAATTACCGGCTGCACGCAGAAAATTTGCGGGGATTGCGCCGCTACTACGATCTGGCGGCGGAGATTGGAATTATTCCGCGAGCGAGGGAGATCGTGATGGCGGAAGAAGCGGTGAAGGTTTAAAAGCGAAGAGAGGGTCGAACGCGTGGGAATCACGAGACAGGAAGCGCTGGAAATGTTGAGGTCCGATGATCTGGTGGGCATCGGGATGGCCGCGCATCAAATGCGCTTGAAGAAAAATGATCCGCGCATTGTGACCTATCAAATCGATCGCAATATCAACTACACAAACTTTTGCACAGAGTACTGTTCTTTCTGCGCGTTTTACCGGCCGATGGGCGCGAAGGATGGGTACATTCTTTCCTTCGAATCAATTTACGAAAAGATTGAAGAGATGCTGCAGCTTGGCGGAACGGGCATACTGCTGCAAGGTGGGCTCCACCCCGATTTGCAGATCGGATATTACGAGAACTTGTTGAACTCACTGCGGAGCAGGTATCCACAGGTGCATCTGCACTGCTTTTCCGCGCCAGAGATCTTGTGCATTGCGGAAGTGAGTGAGATCAGCGTTCGCCAAACGATTCAGCGATTGATGGACGCGGGACTTCAATCCATTCCGGGTGGAGGCGCGGAAATCCTAGATGACGAGATCCGCAGCAAGATCGCGCGCCTGA
>DATFZN010000101.1:0-40012 GCA_035314425.1 Candidatus Acidiferrum sp.
AATCACGAAGTTTCCAGATCGCCCCATCCAGAAGAAAATGATGCAGATTCACCAACGCGGTAAAGGTCAAGAAACTGGTGGCGAAATTTGCATGAAGCACCCGGCTGGCGATCCACGGGCCGGGAACGAACAGGGCGATTCCACCTGCAACCAAAATCAGCAGATACTTCGGGAAACTCCAGGAAGATTTTCCGGTAGCCAATGCTTCTTTCTTTTGAAAATAGCTGGTAATCCAAAGATATTGTGCCGAATGGAGGACGGCCAGAATGCCGCTCGAGTAACGGGTTTGGGGTACTTCTTTCCCGCTGAGGAGTTCAATCAGAGCCGGCAGAAGGAACCATAGAAATTGCGTCGTGACAAGGGTGGCTGTCGGCAACAGGGCTTTAAAGCAATTACGGCGCGCCAAAGAAATAAGCGCCCAGCCGCTGCTGCCAAGGAACAACGCCGCGAGCGCGGCGCGCGCAGGCAAGGTGAATTTTACGGGCAGCGCCAGAGACAGGATGTACGGGTCCGCGGAAGCCCCAGTTTGAAAGCCGAGCATCAGCAGGAGAAAGGAAGCGACGAAGGCCATATGCAATGCTTGCCGCTCGTTTTCGGTGGGTTCTAGTCCGGCACGCCGGGCAAACATCATCAACAGACCGAAATTTTGGCCAGTGTAATGCCAGGGGCTCCAGCAAATGTAGAGCGTAAATATCCACGGAAGGAGCGGGGACCAGAGATGGGCCACCAACCCGCCTAAAGCCAGCAGAAGGGCAATGTGGACGGTAAAGATTTTGTATTTTGTAAATTCGCTATAGGAGTGATACGCGCGATAAACCGTGGCCATGAAATGCGGATAATTGAACAGCAATGCCAGGAAGTAAAAGGCAAACGACCAGTGGGAAGCCTGTGCACCGGAAACGTAGGCGGTTACTAGAAGCAGAGGAGCGGACCACGCCCCACAGCCCACGACAAGATCAATCCACGGGCCGTAGATCCACGTTTGGGCTGCAACGGACCGCAGTTCCTGCGGCCGATTTGCCTCCGACGGTTCGACCATTTGGATCGCTTCGATCATCCCATAAATAGGCTAGCCGACCAGGCTTTTGGGCGTGAAACTGGCTGCGGGCAATTGTGGAATGAGTTACGATGCTCACCGCGGGGAAAAGACCTGTTGCCCGGAACAAAACTTCAACGCTGACGTCCAGTCCGAATTCTCGGTATATGCGCTTGGACAGATCAGAGCATCTTACAAGGCAGAAAAGGAGAAAGCGAAATGAATCGAAATCACCTCCCCTTCAAGCTCGGAACATTGCTCGGGACGCTGCTGCTGATTTCCGTGGGTTCTACCCACACTCAGCAAAAAGCTACGCCTGCGGGCGCAAGCGCGGCCGGTTCGGCCATGGCCACGTTTACAGTCACGGTAGTCGGCAAGAAGGACGCTCCCGCCCCTCCGATCGCCCTTGACGATGTTCAGTTGTTTAGCGGTAAAGATCGCAAGCAAATTGGTGAATGGAAAAAGGGCGACAAACTTTATCTGGCTATCTTAATAGACGACTCCATAGAGAATGCAGCGGGTGGCCAGTGGGATTACCTGAGAGAATTCATCCTGGCACAACCACCCACGACCTATGTAGCCCTCGGCTACATCCGGAACAACACCACGATGGTCGCGCAGGATTTCACGGATAACCATGAACTGGTCACCAAGGCATTGCGCATTCCTCTGGGGATCAGTGCCCTCGGATCAAGTCCCTACCTCGGCACCATGGATATGCTGAAGCGTTGGCCAGAAACGGGTCTCCGCCGCTCGGTTATTTTGATCTCTTCGGGCATCGATTATTTTCGGGGAACCGGATTTGGTACCTTCAGTCCTGACCTAGATCCTCTCATTCAACGCGCGGAGCGCCAGAACACAAACGTGTGGAGCATTTATTATCCAAGTTCCGGACATCGCGGCAAGAGTTTTTATCTGACGACAAACGGCCAGAACAATCTCGATAAGCTCGCAGAAGACTCTGGTGCGGAATCCTACTTCCTGGGGACCCAGGCACCAGTTTCATTGAAGCCCTATCTTGATGAAATCACTCAGCACCTTGGCAATCAGTATTTGCTATCCTTCGCAGCAAGCGGCGGAAACAAGGGGAAGTATCAGTCGGTCAAAGTGAAGACCGACCTGAAGGACGTGGAGTTCTTCACTCCGGCAGCGGCTTACATCCCGCCCTCGAAGTAAGCAGAGCAGATACGCACGGTGTACGAAACTTCCAAAACGCCCTCCGCATGCGCTCGAGGACAAAGGCTATGGCCGAGAGTCTGCACGGCAGGAGATTCGGTAGGTTCTCCGCTGAATTCTTGCTCTTGGCCGGCCAGCTGCACAGCATAGGGATAAGGAAGGAGCGATCGAGCAAAAAACCCGCACAAGCGATTTGCGGTGGCCAATCTGCTCAGAGGAAAGGCCGCGATCGGTTGGCCATCGCGGCCCCTGGTCCGGTTGATTCTGGCTAGCTCTTTCCTGCTGCCTTGCTCATCTGCGCGACCCACTCCGCCGAGCGCTTACTCATCTCTTCCGGAGCGACGTCTTCGACATGTTGCGCCAAACCCCACTGATGCCCGAACGGATCGCGTACTTTCCCGTAGCGGTCGCCCCAGAACTGATTGTTTAGCGGCATTTCAACCTTGCACCCGGCCTTGACTGCGCGGTCAAAGAGCTGGTCCACGTTTTCGCTATAAACAAAAAGATTATAGGAAGTTGGTGAATTCGGCGTCGGCGCGGTGGCCATGCCGGGAAATTCATCGCTTAGCATCAAGTGCGAATCTCCGATCAGCAGATCGGCATGGCCAACCAAATTTCCAGGCATGTCCATACGCGAAACTACCTTTGCATCAAAGACTTGTTGATAAAAATCAATCGCGCGAGCCGCACCTTTACAGACGATCGACGGGGTAATGCTGTGAAACCCCTCGGGGATTGCACGGACTGGACACATGGTTCCTCCTCATTTCAGTTCGGATTTTTGCGCAGTGGGTAGGGGATCCGGCGAGAGACCGAAAATCGCTGCGCGTGAGCTTACCTTAATACGCCTGTGTGGGTGGCCAGTCAAGAGTCAGAATAGCTATAGCATAATTGTAAATTCGGAGCGCATCGGAGCGCAGACAAACGCGGTGAACCCAGTTTAGAAAGGGGAAATTCCATTTTCTCGGTACAGTTCGGGGTACTGCTTTTTGAGCTCCGCAAGTTTGGGTAGGTCATTGATCTTGATGTAGGGCGTATCGGGATGATGCTTCACATAGTCCTGATGATAGGATTCTGCTGCATAGAATCCCTTGAGCGGAACCACCTGGGTCACGATTTTTTGGGTGTAAACTTTCGCGGCATCCAGTTGGGCAATGTAGGTATTGGCGATTTTCTCTTGTTCTTCATCCACATAAAATATCGAGGATCGATATTGCGATCCCCAGTCAGGTCCTTGTTTGTTCAATTCCGTCGGGTTGTGAGCCACCGAGAAAAATATCATCAGAATCTGCCCATAGGTGATCTCGGATGGCTCGTAGACAATCTGCACGCTTTCGGCGTGTCCGGTATTCCCATAGCCCACTTGCTCGTAGTGGGCGCTTGACGCCTCCCCGCCTGCGTAACCGGATGTGGCGGAAAGCACTCCTCTGGTGTGCTGGAAGACCGCTTGGACTCCCCAGAAGCAACCCCCCGAAAGGACAGCTGTTTGTCGGTGACCCTTGACTGTGGACATCAATTCATCAACGGCTGGCCTAGGGAAAGCGGTGGCGCGCGGGGTTCCGGCATTCAACCCTGGCCAACAGAACCCCAGCAGTCCGCTCGCGGCAAGGGTTGCCAGAAGCATTCGAAGGACGATTCGCATCCAATTCCCCCTGCGCTCTAATGAGAGTTCGCTTATACTGATGGTTTGATGCATCAATTGATTTTGTGGATTCATCGTCGCTCTGGTAACAGCTGTCTATCGGTACGGATGACACTCTGGCTCGCTCGAGCCAGCCTGTGGCAGAGGGGCTCCTGATGAGAATGCCTGTTTTATTTGTCGGCCACGGTTCTCCGATGAACGCAATTGAAGAGAATTCTTATACGAAAACGTTGCGTAACTTGGCTCAATCGTTGCCCGTACCGAAGTCGGTTTGTGTGGTTTCCGCGCATTGGGTAACTTCCGGATGCCACGTGCTTACCGCCGGCCAGCCGAAAACAATTCACGATTTTTACGGCTTCGCGAAACCACTCTATCAAGTGAACTATCCCGCCCCCGGAGCACCGGACGAAGCCAAGCGACTGGCGTTTGAGCATCACTTAGTCGCCGATCATCGCTGGGGATTCGATCACGGAACCTGGAGCGTGTTGCGGCACCTCTACCCCGAGGCAAACATCCCGGTTTTCCAAGTTAGTCTTGACCATGGCCGAACCTTACCGGAGCACGTGGCGTTGGGCAGGGAGCTGCTGCATTTACGGGATCAAGGTGTATTGATTCTTGGTAGCGGCAACCTCGTCCACAATCTCCACCAGATCAATTGGCAAATGTCTGATGCCGCTTACCCGTGGGCGCTGGAGTTTGACGGCAGAGTGAAGCAGGCAATTGAGAACCGGGACATTTCCGCGCTCAGCTCGCCCGACAAGTGGGGTGAATCGCTGCTTGCAAACGCTCACCCGACGCTAGAGCACTACGCCCCCCTCCTTTATTGCCTGGGCTGCACGGATGAGCAAGACAGCGTAACGTACCCCTACGAAGGTATCGAGTTTGGGACAATCTCCATGCGCATGGCTTGGTTCCAAACGAATTCTTTGCTGAATGCTTAGCTCTTTTGGGCCTTCGCTCGAGCAGAACGCCGGGCAAGGACTTAAGGAAGGTTACCCGGAAGAACAACCGCTAGGCGGGCAATTTCGGCCAAACGCTCGCTCTAGGCGGATTAAACCAGATCAATCTCTGAAGCATCCTAGCAGGGAAGGTCGTACTCGGAAAAACTCGATGCAAACCAAATGCACGCTTACTTTTCTTCTGACCGCCGCTGCTGTTCTTTCTTTGCCCGCCCCGGCCCAGGTTACGCACGGAAGTAAGCCTGATTTACCTGCTCCTTTCGCCACCAAGTCTTTCGGTAATGGCCCATCGGAAACCAAACCGCCCGAGGGATTTTTGCCAAAGGTGCCGCCGGGCTTTCAAGTAAACATTTTCGCTAAGGATTTAACGGGCCCGCGCTTCCTGGCCGTGGCTCCGAACGGTGATCTCTTTCTTGCAGAGACGGGGGCTTCCCGGATCATTATTCTCCGTGATCCTCAAAACACTGGTGGCGCTCAGCAGTATGAAGTTTTTATCGACAAGCTGAACCGGCCGTTTGGAATCGCGTTCCACGATGACTATGTCTACGTAGGCAACACCGGCGAAGTTGTGCGCTACCGCTATGACCAGAAGACTTCAAAGCGAATCGGCGAAGCGGAACACATTCTTGATCTTCCTCCGGCCGGCGGTCACTTCACTCGTACCGTAGCGTTCAGTGCCGACGGGAAGAAGCTATTTGTGAGCGTTGGATCGTCATCAAACATCGATATTGAAAAAGACGATCGTCGCGCGGCAATTCTGATCGCCGATGCGGATGGAAAGGATGCCCGACTGTACGCTACCGGCCTTCGCAATGCAGTCGGCTTGGCCGTGGAACCTCGCACTGGCGAAGTTTGGGCGGCCGTGAATGAACGCGATGAATTGGGAAACGATCTTCCGCCAGATTATTTGACGCGAGTGAAAGACGGAGAATTTTTTGGCTGGCCGTACAGCTACATCGGCAGCAATGTCGATCCGCGAGTTAAGCCGCAAAGACCGGATTTAGTTGCCAAGGCAGCCATTCCAGACGTGCTGCTGGGTGCTCACGTCGCTCCGTTGCAATTTGCATTTTATACCGGCAACGAATTCCCGGAGGCCTATCGCGGCGGAGTCTTCCTTGCCGAGCACGGTTCTTGGAATCGCAAGCCTCGCGTTGGTTATCAAGTAGTCTTTGTCGGCTTTAAAGATGGTCAAGCCGCAGTGGACCCTGTTTCGTTCCTAACAGGGCTGGTGACCGATCCCTTGGGAAAGAATGTGAACGGTCGCCCGGTGGGAGTCGCGGTTGCCCAGGATGGCGCCTTACTGGTTAGTGACGACGGCGCTGGTGTGGTTTATCGCGTGACGTACAAACCATAAGCCCCCTTCGGGGAGGATTGTAAAAGAAATGTTAACATTCGTTAATGTAGGTTCTCCTCCGTTTCGCTACGCTTGAGCACTTATGCAAGTATTCAGACTTGATCTCGGTAAAGCACCGGGCAGCACGGAAACCGTTTCTATTTATCAACCGAAGGGTAAGTTCAGCCTGGAAACTGTCTCTGAAGCCGTTCAGAAGCTGAGAGCTGATGCCGCCCCGCACATGATTCTTGATTTTAGCGGGGTTACCTATCTCGATTCGGCTGGAGTGGGGTCGTTGGTTTCGTTGTTTGTCAGCCGGCGGAGCAATGGCGCAACGTTTGCGCTCGCAGCTTTATCACCGCAGAGCAGCGCCGTGGTAACCGTGGCCGGTTTGCAAAGCTATTTGCCGATCCATAAAACGTTGGAAGAAGCAATCGCAAAGAAGCCATAGGCAATCCCCTTCTGGGGATCACCACTCGGGCCAGAAAGCCCCGGATCTTGGAAACCCCGCGGATTTTTCCCCGCTTAGGCCCGGACCTGTCGGGGGGGGAGGTCAATGCGGAGTCCAGTTCGGATGGTTCGTGAATAAGCCATCCACGATTCCGATGTGGTAGGTCAGGAAGAGCCCGAAGGCCAGACTCAAAATTCCAGAGCCTGTAACCAACCCGCGGTTGAGCCATCGGAACCGTGTGCCCGCGTAGGAAAAAGGCAACGACATTGCCATCGTAATCAGTACCATCCCGGCAATCGTCCCCACCCCAAAAATCAGCAGATAGATAACCGCCCAACGAGGATTCCGGATGGTTGCCAGAACCAAGAGCGCGACGGCAGCAGAGCCCGCAAGTCCGTGGACAATGCCGATCAGGAACGGACGCATCGAATGGAACAATCCCAGATTGGAAAATGGCGAACGCATCCAGTCGAGCGGACTCAGTGATTCCCTGTGGTGTTGTTCAGCAGGTTGATGCGAATGCCAATGATAATGCAGGTGGGCATTGTGTTTATGTAGGTGGGCGTGCTCGCCGGTAACTTCTGGATGAGCCGGGGAAAATTTTTCGCTGAAACACTTCGTGATACCAGTCAAGTTCAGTACGCCCAGGAGAACGAGCATCAATCCCACGCAAAATTCCATGGTGAGGCCGACGCGAGGGGGAATGGTTAGATCAAACAGAATGATCGAGGCCCCAACAAACAAGATCGTTACGGTATGGCCAAGCCCCCAGAATGCGCCAACCATGGCGGCCTTTGACAAGGACTGCTCGCGGCTCACAATCGTTGAAATGGCGATGACGTGGTCAGGATCGGTAGCGTGCCGCATGCCTAGCACGAAACCGAACAACAGGATGGCAAGGACGCTCATCTTGGGAACCGGCAAGGCCGGATTTAGGAAGGATAGTCGAAAGGGTGCACCGAGAGCGAGCGTTTCCCTCTGTGGGCCAGGGGGCTACGGCACCTCTTTCAACATGCGCATAAACTCCGCCGCCGCGTGAGGTAGACGAGCGCCGCGCCGCGCGACGATATAAAGATGGCGCGGAATATTCAGTTGCCGCAGCTTGATTTCTTTCAGCCAGCCATGCTCGACTTCCCACGTTACGCACATTCGCGGCACGATGGCCAAGCCCATGCCCATTTGCACGAAACGCTTGATGCTTTCAATCGTAGGCATTTCGATCGGCATATTGAGAGGCGTGCGATGGCGGGTAAACAGCTCGATTACCTTGCGCCGGAAAGGCGATTCCACAATATGTGCGATGAAATTCTCCTTGCCCAACTCTTCTATGTCCACTTCCTTGCGCCGTGCCAGCGCGTGTTTTGGCGGGACAACCAGAGTCAACTCATCTTTCAAGATTTCCGTAGCTTGCAGCTGTGTTTCTCTTGGAACGAACGAAACCGCGCCGAGATCCAGCCGGTAATTCACTACTTCATGGGGAATGTCGCGCGAGAACATACGATGCAAGCGAACCTGCACACCGGGGTGAACTTCGCGGTATTTGGCTAGGGCAGGCAGCAGTGCATGGATGGAACTTTCATTCACGCCGAGAGAAAGCTCGCCCCGTTTTAACCCTTGCAGTTCCAACAAGCCTTTCTTGACCTCGTCGCGCAGATTCAGCAAGCGCTCAGCGTAATCGCGAAGCAACGTTCCCGCGTCGGTCATGCGGACCGGCCTTGCGCCGCGAACGAACAGGGGTTGCCCTAAGGAATCCTCTAACTTGCGAATCGCCAGGCTGACCGCCGGCTGAGTCCGGTAAAGCCGCTCGGCGGCCCGAGAAAAACTGCCCTCCCTGGCTACGGTTAGAAAAACTTGTAACTCGCTTAAATCCATAAGCAATCCTTATCGGAAGCCGCCTCGGGAACTTCAGCACTTGCCCGGCTCGGTCACCTATATAGCCTCTACGGAGGCCCTTCCGGGTTTTTCCGTAGTATAAGTCAGTATTATGATTTAGAGAATGAATATAAATTGGACTAGAGACTGGCAACGTGCGTTACTGGGAGGATCAGCATTGGGGGTTCCATGAGTCACGTTCGTATCTTCGACACCACCCTTCGCGACGGGGAACAGTCGCCCGGCTTCTCCATGAACACCAAGGAGAAGATCCGCATGGCCCACCAGCTTGCCGCACTAGGCGTGGACATCATTGAAGCCGGCTTTCCCATTGCTTCCCGGGGAGATTTGGAAGCGGTGATTGCCGTCGCCAAAGAGGTTAGAGAAGTCCCCATCGCGGCCCTGGCGCGGGCGCGAAAAGACGATATTCTGGCCGCAGCCGAAGCACTGAAGCCTGCCAGATACAAGCGCATGCACGTTTTTCTGGCTACTTCGGACCTGCATTTAGAGGCCAAGCTGCACATGAGTCGCGACCAGGCTCTGGAAGCGATTGGTTCGATGATCAAGCTCGCGTGCAGCTTTGTCGACGAAGTGGAGTTTTCCGCCGAAGATGCCGGTCGCACCGATATCGAGTATCTGTGCAAGGCTTGCCAGGTTGCAGTGGACCATGGCGCAACCATTTTGAATTTGCCGGATACGGTTGGCTATTCGGTCCCGGAGGAATATGGCGCGATGTTCCGCAAAGTCCGGGAGCATTTGGGCGATCCTCAGCACATCACACTGAGCGCCCACTGCCATGATGATTTGGGTTTGGCGGTAGCGAATTCACTTGCCGCGGTTCGTGCGGGCGTGCGGCAGATCGAATGCACGGTGAACGGCATTGGCGAACGCGCGGGAAATGCGGCGCTCGAAGAGGTAGCGGTTGCACTTGCCGTCCGCAAAGAGAGTTTTGGCGTCGCCACGAACTTGAAGCTGAACGAACTTTATAAATCCAGCCGGATGCTAGCGGAAATTACCGGCGCGCATGTGGCTCCCAACAAAGCGGTTGTCGGCGCAAATGCTTTTGCGCACGAAGCCGGCATTCACCAAGACGGCATCCTCAAGAATCCATTGACGTACGAGATCATTTCGCCGGAAGCGGTGGGCGTGCCCGCCCGTTCGCTGGTGCTTGGCAAGCACTCTGGCCGCAATGCACTGCGTCAGACTCTGAAGGAACTGGGCTACGAACCAAATGATGCGGAGTTGGCAGAGTGTTATGCTCGAGTGACCACTTTTGCGGATGAGTCCAAGGATGTTCGCGCCCGCGATGTGATGGCCATCGCCCATGAAGTCATCCGCCGCAAAATCATTCCGTTAGCCACAGGCGCTGCCCCCGTGGCCTGATCGGGCAAACGACTTTTGCAGCACGAGTTTTGACACGACGGAAACCAGGCTATGAAGCTCAAGAAGAAAATTGTTCTCTTGCCCGGCGACGGCATCGGTCCAGAAGTCACCAAGGCGGCAGCCAGCGTGCTGCAGGAATGCGCACGTGAATTCCAACACCAGTTTGAAATGATCGAGATGCCTATCGGTGGCGCTGCGATCGATAAGACTGGAACTCCTCTCCCGAATGAAACGCTCGATGCCTGCCGCAAAGCGGACGCTGTTTTTCTTGGGGCAGTAGGCGGACCTAAGTGGGACTCGCTGCCGGTTGGCAAACGCCCGGAGACCGGCCTCCTTGGCTTGCGCAAGGGATTGGGATTGTATGTGAATTTGCGACCGGTCAAGTTGATCGAACCGTTGCGCGGCATTTCACCCCTGCGAGCGGACCTGATTGGCGAGCTCGATATCGAAATTGTGCGGGAACTGGCTGGTGGGATGTATTTTGGCGAACGGGGCATCGTCAAAGAGAATGGCGTTGAGCGAGCGTTTGATACGGAGTCTTATTCCACTCCCGAAATCGAGCGTATCGCTACCTTTGCGTTTGCTCGCGCCGACGCCCGCTCTCGCAAATTGTGTTCCGTCGATAAGGCCAACGTCCTGACCAGTTCACAGCTCTGGCGGCGCACGGTAGGGGCGATGGGCACGGTCTATCCCAACGTGAAACTTGAGCATATGTACGTGGACAACGCGGCGATGCAGCTTAGTTTGCGGCCTACTCAGTTTGACGTCATCCTCAGCACCAACATGTTTGGCGATATATTAAGCGATGAGGCTGCGGCGCTGGTCGGCTCTATCGGCCTGATCCCTTCCGCCAGTTTTGGTTCGAGCGCGCCACTGTTCGAACCGATTCATGGTTCCGCGCCAACTCTCGCTGGCAAAGACATGGCCAATCCGATCGGCTCGATTCTTAGTGCCACGATGATGCTTCGTGACACGTTTGGCTTGGGTCTTGAAGCGGACTGGGTGGAACAATCTATTGCCCGCGTTCTGGGTGCCGGATATCGCACCACGGACCTCGCCGAAGCGGGCAGCAAGACCGTTTCGACCTCCTCTTTCCTGGAAATTCTGAATCAGGAGATGCAGCGCACCTTCGAACACGCCGAAAAATATGGCTGGGGCGTTTAACCGGCCTTTCTCTCTTCGCCAACTGTCTTGCGATAGGTCCATTGGAATGATAATTTTAGAGAATCAAGCATGTCTTGATCGTGTGTTTTCCTTAGGGTGCAGCTGGGGAGCAGCCGCTCGGTGTAATTCCAAGCGCAAGATAGAGGGAACTCTGGAATGACCAAACTCCAGAGAGGCAAGCATTTAGCGGGGAAATGACAAAATCTGCCAGCCAACGAAATACCACGGAAGCCGGGCGTGTGCATCCGGTGACGTACTGGCGCGTCGAAGGCTCGCTGTTTGAAATGAGCGCGTTGCGCAGCGTGGCCTTTTTCAATTGGAACAGCCAAAGTTTTCTGGAGCGCTGGCTGCGCCGCAGCGCGATGATCGCGATGACCCTCTTGCGCCCGCCCTCCTACCTGGCCAGCCGCACCTTCGCCACTCGCTTTATGCATAGCGCGTTGCGTGGAATTAGCAAAGACCGTTTCGAACTGCTCGGCGAAGAATACTTTCAGTATGAATTGAAACCCCGCATGCGCCGTGAATCGGTGGAGAAACTAATTGAAGCAGTGCGGAATGGTGAGCGCGTTATCTTGGTTGGGCAGCTACTCGAGCAAATTCTTCGACCGATGGCGGAGTATTTTTCGGCCGAAGGCTTCATTGCCAACCGCCTCGAATTTCGCGACGGGGAAGCGACCGGCCGCCTTAGGGACCCGGTCATTCGACCGCGCGGCCCGTTTGCGTGGCTGGCTAGCGGTTCAGCGAATGGACGGCTCTCTCAGGAAAAATTGCTTTCCCAACTGGATTGGGAAAAAACGCCAGAGTTGCTGGAGACCGCCGTTCAATTGCCCGAACGGCCCGCAATTCCCGGAGGGCGCCCCGTGGAGTTGCTGAGCAGCACTCCGCAGGTGACCTCTTTGCCTGTGCGGGAATCTCTGGCAGGGAAGCATCTGTTGCTGATTGGTGTGACCGGTTTCATCGGCAAGGTATGGCTCGTAGACCTATTGGAGAAAATTCCCGACATTCGTAAAGTTACGTTGCTAATCCGGCGCAATCGAACCACTTCCGCGCAGCGCCGCTTTGAAAAAATAGTGGAAGAATCGCCAACCTTTGATGCCCTGCAGGAAATCCACGGTGCCCGACTTGCCCAATTCTTGCAGGACAAAGTGGAGGTGGTCGAAGGCGACGTCAGCCAACCTGGGCTTGGCCTCGATCCCGAAACGCAAACTCGTTTGATGCAGTCGCTCGATGTGATTGCCAACAGCGCAGGCCTTACAGATTTCAATCCTGATCTACGCGATGCTCTTTTGTCAAACGTCGATTCCGCAATTTATCTCCTGGATTTCTTGCGTAAATGTGACCACGCCGGACTCATGCATCTTTCGACTTGTTACGTTGTGGGAATGTGCGACGGGCGCGTCCAAGAGGAACTACGGGACAATTATAATCCCGCGAACCATCCCGATTTTGATGCGGAAAGGGAAATCGCTTGGCTGCGCGAAATGGTTCAGCGCATTGAAGAACGGGCGGAGAGTCCGGAATTAGCCAAGGCTTTGCGCAGACAAGCTCTTGGCCGTGCGGACGATTCCTCAATAGTTGCGCCGACTGAACTCGATGGAGTTTTGAAGCGAAATCGAGCTCGCTGGGTACGCAATCGTTTGGTCCGCGTCGGCATGAAACGCGCTGTTCATCTTGGCTGGCCGAATACGTATACGTTTACCAAGAGTTTAGGCGAATCGATGCTGGCACAACGAGGCCGGGATCTCGCCATTGCTATTGTTCGCCCTTCTATTGTCGAAAGCTCGACTCGCACGCCCTTTTCTGGCTGGAATGAAGGCATCAACACTTCTGGCCCGCTGTCCTATTTGCTGGGGACTAATTTTCGCCAATTGCCTTCGAACAAAAGAAAATGTCTCGATGTGATTCCCGTCGACATGGTTACCCGCGGAATGACCCTGATCGCCGCGGCTCTCCTGCAACGCAAGAACGCGCGTCTCTATCAATTGGCGACTTCCGCCATCAATCCGGTGAACATGGGGCGCTCGATTGAGCTTACCGGCCTGGCACATCGCAAACATTATAAAATGCAAAACGGGCTCGATCACTGGTTGAAAGTAAAGCTCGAGACCATCTCGGTTTCCAAGCAGCGCTACGAGCGATTATCCATTCCGATGCAGAAAGCTGTGGTTTCGCGTATCAATAAAACGGCCGCCGCACTGCACATGAGCAAGCCGCCGCTGGCCAAGGCCGAGCGCGATCTTGGCCGTGCGGAAAAACTGATCGAACTCTACGAACCGTTTATCCTTCACAACGAGCATGTGTTTGAGTGCGAAAATGCGCGGTTACTGTCTTCTGCTCTTTCGCCTGAAGAAAGGCAGATCTTCGACTTCTCGCCGGAAACGATTGACTGGTGGGATTACTGGATTAATATCCACATACCCGCACTGCGGCGCTGGTGTTATCCGTTGATGGAAGGCCGGCCGCTCGAAGCGCGGGAGCCTCGGGCGCTCAATTGGTCGGTTCCCCCGGAAGGGGCATCAGTGGCTTCACGATAGGCGCCGTCTTATGGCTATTTTCCTGACAGGCACGACGGGATATTTGGGCAGCTACCTGGCGGCAGAACTTTTCACCAAACACCAGGATCATTTGAATGTTCTCGTGCGCGCAAGCTCTGATGCGGAAGCGCGCCAACGGATGTGGCAATCGCTGCAATTGCATTTTGCGTTTCCGGAATTTTCAGAATACCTGAATTCGCGCGTGCGGATTTTTTGCGGTGATTTGACCAGCGACCGCTTTGGCTTGAGCGATCGGGACTACCATCGACTGGTGGATTCTACCGATTCCGTCCTGCACTGTGCAGCTTCTTTGAACCGCAAATCTGAAAAGCAATGCCTGAACGTGAATCTCCGCGGATCGCTCGAAATGATTCAGCTAGCCAGACGTGCCCAAAACGCACGTGGCTTGCGGCGTTATTCGTTCGTCTCGACCGTCGCGGTGGCCGGCAAACGCCAAGATGAAGTGGTCACGGAAGATGCCTCGATTGATTGGGCGCGTTCCGACTACGATCCCTACGCGCGTACGAAGAAATTTGCCGAGCACATGGTCAATCAGTTGCTCCCCGATGTACCGCACATCATTTTTCGCCCGGCGATCGTCATGGGAGACAGTCGGCGGCCAGAGACCACGCAGTTCGATATGGTGCAGGCTTTCGATACCCTGGCTCGATTTCCCGTGCTCCCCCTCCGGCCAACGGATCGCATCGATATCGTGCCCGCCAATTTCGTAGCCGCCGCGATTGTCAAGATTCATCAAAGCGAAAAGCCGAATCATTCGATCTATCATCTTTCTTCTGGGGCAGCCGCAGAGACGTACAAGCAACTAACCGACGCGTTAGCCGAGCAAGGAGGTTGGTCGAAGCCCAGTTATCAACCCTGGTTGGGCGGACCATTTTCGGGGACCGTGAATTGGCTGGCATACAGGGGTGGGACTGTTGGTTACGGAGCTTCCCTGCTCAAAGTGTTCTGGCCGTATCTGGATTGGAATACGGTGTTTGATAATTCGCGTGTGCTCGCGGAAATGGGCGAAGCGCCGGCAAGATTTTCTGATTACGCGTACCCCCTGTTGCAATTTTGCCGCACCAACAAATTCAAATACCCCGGGAAGCCCTGGCCTGCGGGTCCGGAAAATTCGATCAGCAAAATTGCGGGGAGCCTAGGGGTATGACCGATTTTCTTTTAGTGGCGTGGGTCAGCGCGATGATTGAACTGCGGCGCTTCAGTTGGATGTTCGGCCTAGGTAAGCGCTGGACGCCCGGCGAACAACTCAAACTGCTCTTTGCCGGCTACAACGGAACTCGCAATACGGGCAGCGATGTTCGGGTGCAGGAAACTTTGCGTCAGATTCGTCACGTGCTGGGGGCCAAAAACGTTGATTTCAGCGTTATGACCCAGAGTTTTGATTGCACGAAAGGATACTTCGAAGGTTCTCGGCAAGTTTATCTGCCGGATGTGTTTCCGCCTTTCCTGCTTCGCGAAGTTCATGCCAATCACGGCGTAGTGACCTGCGAAGGCTCGATGTTCAAGAGCAAATTTGCCAACGCTCTGACGACCATGATGATCGGTTCGCTGGGCCTGGCCTCGGCAGAAAATAAACTCTCGGTAGCCTATGCAGGTGACGCCGGGCACATGGATGATTTGCTGAAATGGATGTGCGCTCGCTACACAAACGAATCGCTGGTCATTACGCGAAGCCTGGAGTCACAGCAATTGCTCAGCGGCCTTGGCATTCCAAACGAACTCGGCGCAGATACGGCCTGGACCTTTGAGCCGCATCCTCCGGAGTATTCCGGGAAAGTGTTGCGCGAAGCGGGTTGGGATGAGAAAACGCCGATTCTCGTGCTATGCCCTATCCATCCATTCGTATGGCCCGTGCGTGCGTCGATCGGCAAATACCTGGCGCGCGTCACGACCGGCGCTTACCAAGACAGCCAATATCGCACCGTCTATTTTTTTGAATCCGGCGCAGACGTTGATCGCAAACTGAAGCATTACATCCATGGATACACGCAGGCGACCAAAGCCTTTTTGCAAAAACACAAAGTGTTTCCGATTCTCGTTGCAATGGAAAGACTCGACGCTGTGGCTTGCCGGGAAATCGCCAAAGAAATTCCAGGCACTCCTATTTTCACGTCTGATGATTACGACATGTTTCAATTGGTCTCGATTCTGCGCCAGTGCGCGTACATGGTTTCTTCACGCTATCACGGCATTGTTACCTGCATGCCCGCCCGAGTCGTTTCTGCCGGAGTCACTATGGACGAGCGCATTCGCAATCTGATGCGCGAACGGGGGCACCAGCATTTGCTTTTGAACGTCGATGATCCAGATCTTGAACCCAGACTGATTCAGGTGATGGAAGCGCTGGTCGCCGAGGCGGACCAGATCCGTGACAGCATTGGCCGGACCGTGGTAACGAATCTCAAAGCCATGTCCCGCATGGCTATTTTTCTTGAAGATGAGGTTCGCCGCACCTATCCAGAATTTCCTCTGCGGCAGGGTGTGCTGAGTTGGGAAGATAATTTGCCGCCGCTCAACGAAACTTTGCAGAACTTGGCTGAGGAGTATGATGCGACGCCGTCCGTGCTTGCGGCCGGGCGCTGAGAGTTCATGGTGAATTTTCTCGAGAATATTTTCGCGAACCTGCAGAAGGCCGGCGACCGTGTCGTTTTGCGCGAAGTTCGGGGAGCAGAATTCGCGAGTGTTACGGGCAAGCAATTACTGGAGCAGGTGGAGAACGCACGCGTCTACCTTCGGCTAAGCGGCATGCATCGAGGGGATCGTTGCGCCCTGCTTGGTGCCAATTCCATTCAATGGGCAGCGATCGACCTGGCACTAATGGCCGAAGGCGTGATCGTTGTGCCACTCTATTCGCGGCAGGCTCCTGCTGAGCTGGTGGTCATGATGAGAGATTCTACTCCACGCCTTTTGTTCGTGGGGGATGCGGCGTTGGGTGAGGGAGTTGCGCAAATTTGGCCAGATGCGCCGCCGCGCGTTTTCTTCAGCGATGCACTTGCCCCCGTCAAAGCGGGTAGAGGCAACGCGGTTGCGAGTGGCCCCGAAGCGCGTAGCGGCGAGGATTTGGTCACCATCATGTACACCTCCGGAACGTCTGGCGAACCCAAAGGGGTTTGCCTGACAACGGGGAATCTCAATCATATGATCGCTTGTACCACGGCGCGACTAGATCAACTCATGGAAGGCGTGCAGGAACCCGACCGGATTTTTCACTATCTGCCGTTCAGCTTTGCAGGTTCCTGGATTCTTCTGCTCTCCTCTCTTTATCGCGAAAGCACCCTGACTCTTTCAACCGACCTCAATCAACTTGCGAAAGAAATTCGTATTGCCGCACCACATTACTTTATGAATGTTCCGACATTACTCGAACGCGTGCGCCGGGGGGTAGAAGAGGCCATTTCTAAACGTGACGCCATGAGCCGGACCCTGTACCGGAAGGCGCGTAAAGCATGGGAACGGCAAAACGACAATCAAACCAAAGGATTGGATTCGCTCTGGCTTTTCCTTGGGACGAGATTGATTTTCAGCAAAATTCGCGAACGGTTTGGCCCGCACTTGAGAGCGCTGATTTGCGGATCAGCCCCGCTTGCCACGGAAACCCAGCAGTATTTCCACATGCTCTCGGTCCCGGTTTTGCAGGCCTACGGGTTAACGGAAACGACTGGAATTTGCACGATGGACGACCCGGGCGTTCCCTCGGAACCGGGCCGCGTAGGTGTCGCCATTCCCGGCTTGGAGATGACCACCGGCGAGAACCAGGAGATTGTTGTTCGAGGCCCGAACATTTTTCCGGGCTATTGGAATCGTCCCGAGGAAACGGCCGAGGTTCTGCGCGACGGCTGGTTCCACACAGGAGATCAGGGAGAAGTAAATTCTCACGGCAATTGGCGGATCAGCGGACGCATCAAGAATTTGATCATTCTGAATTCCGGGCATAACATTGGCCCGGAGCCTATTGAAGAGAACATTGCCGAGCACTTGCCCGGCGCACAGCAGGTTGTGGTCGTGGGAAATGGACGTGGATACCTTTGCGCGTTAGTGACCGGCGCCGTCGATGGAAACTCCGTACAGGCAGCTCTCTATAAGGTGAATTCAGAATTGCCGCACTACCGGCAGGTGCGAAACTTCACAATTTTGGCAGATGTCTTTACGCCTGAATCGGGTTTGTTGACAGCGAATGGAAAGCTCCGACGCGATGCCATTAATGCTTGCTATCGGCAAGAGATTGAGTCGATGTACGCGAAGAATGCTGCGGCCGCAAGCGGTGCCAAGTAAGCTGCTCCGGTATGAGCACAGTGAACACCCATGTCAGACCGATCGCAGCACGGAGTTGAGTCGATGAAACAGTTTTGCGGAAAAGCCCTGCGGTGGGAGTGGCGAGAAGGCGTGGTCGAGGTGACGCTGGATCGGGAGCCAATCAATGAGATCGGCCTCCTGCTGTTGGAAGAGTTGGAAAAGTTTGTAGCCGTTCTTGATGATCTCGCACCCATCAGCAGTGCTTGCGTTATCACGAGCGCTCGTCCGGGTGGTTTCTGCGCAGGAGCCGATTTGAAGGAGCTGTATTACGGGGCGTTGCCACTTCCGCCAAAGGAGCGCGTGGAAGGCGTGCGGAAATTTCTAGAACGCATTCACAAAGTCGCCGACGCCATCGATTCTGCGCCCTTGATCACCTTTGCCTCCGTCCATGGTCTCTGCCTGGGTGGTGGGCTCGAGCTAGCACTGGTGTGCGATCAAATCGTTGCCGACAAAATGGCGCGATTTGGTTTTCCGGAGTTGCGCTTAGGATTAATTCCGGGATTTGGCGGAATTCCAAGGTTGCGCCGGGATATCGGCAATAGCTTCATTCGCGATTTACTTTTTACCGGCCGAACCGTGAAAGCGGAACGAGTCCACCAACTTGGCTTGGTGAGCCATCTCGCCGGAGAAGGTCATGCGCTAGAAGTAGCGCGCTCGATGGCCCAGCAAGTGACGAAGTTTGATGCCGAAACCCTTGTCGCCGCGAAAAAATTTCTCAAGCCAATTCCTCACCAAGAGTTGCGAAAAGAAATCGAGCTCTTCTGTGAACTTTTCTCTCGGCCCGTCGTCATGGAAAGTCTGCGTCGTTTTCTGGAATCAGACGATCCAATGAAACATCTCCCCGTCGCCGGCAAGAAATAGCGCGGCAATTTCATTCACATCAGGAGGGACTGTGGCCAAACACACGATAAAATCCTTTTGGATGGCCTTCATCTTTACCTCGGTAGCAGTTTTTCTGGTGTCCTGCTCGAACCTCACACGGATCGAATCCGACTCTGCCACATTTGATCCAGATGGGACGTCGCGCATCGCTCGTGTGGTGCCCATGCCCCCGACAGTCAGTTCTGAAGGGCAAAAGTGGCTGGACTCACTCGCGCGGCAGAAATATACACCGCAAACACTAACAGAGCGCCGCGCCAGCACCGATAGATGGCGCGCGGAAGGTTCCGCAGAAGCCCAAAAGCTGTTTCCCGTGAAAGTGGAACAGCAGACGATAGGCGGAGTGCGGACCGACATCATCACGCCGCCCGATCTGCCGGAAGCAAATCGGTCGTGCGTGCTGATCAATCTACACGGCGGTGGATTCAATTCCGATTCTGGATCGTTGATCGAAGGAATTCCAATCGCCCATCTGGCAAAAATGAAAGTGGTGTCGGTTTATTATCGACTGGCACCCGAAAATCCATTTCCGGCTGCGGTGGATGACGTCGTTGCCGTTTATAAGGAGTTGCTGAAGGATCACAAATCGCAAAGCATAGGGATATTTGGCACGTCGGCCGGCGGAATTCTAACGGCCGAAGTTGCCGTGAAGTTGAAGCAGTCCGGACTACCATTGCCGGCAGCCCTGGGATTGTTTTCGATACTAGCGGATTTCAGCCGGCCGTCGGATTCGCAGAATCTCTTCACCCTGAACGGTTTCCCTGGAATTCTGGCTCCGGTTGCGGTAGATAAACTGCCGCCGAACGAATATGCAGGCAGCACCGATCTTCGCGATCCGGTGTTATCGCCAATGTATGCAGATTTAGGTGGAATGCCGCCGACATTGTTGATTACCAGCACACGTGATCTACTCTTGAGCAACACCACTATTTTCCATCGCGCGCTGCTGGGCGCAGGCAATGATGCGCAACTGGTTGTGTTCGAAGCATTGCCGCATGCGTTCTGGTATCACTTCCAACTGCCTGAGTCGCGCGAAGCTCTGCAACTGATGGCAAAGTTTTTCGACGAGAAGTTGGCGCACAAAAAAGCCGCCGCGAGCAAGGCAGTTCGCCAAAAACATGCGAAGCATGGCAATAAACGCCATTCCTAGACGCTTGAGCGTCGTTGGCGCTCGGGCATGTTTTCCTTCCGGACGTGGGGATGGTAGATTGATAAATTATGCGGACATTGGAACAAACTACAGAGGAAGTACTGACGCTGGCCACCCAACACTTTAAGGTGGCCGAAGGCTCACTACATGCCCAGGACGATTTCTATAAAAAGTTGGGAATTGACAGCCTGCAGGCACTGGACATGCTGTCTCGGTTGGAGAATCATTTTCAAATCGAATTGCCGGATTACGAAGTGCAGGGGGTAAGCGATTTCAAAACACTTGCCGAACGCATTCAAGCCCGCCTGTGATGCTGGATCTAGCTAAATATGCCTCGATTGGTGAATCCCTGCGCGCGGCGCTGGAAACATTCTCGAGCGAAGTGTGCTTGATTGAATCGGACCGCGGCGAAGAAAAGCTGCGGCTCACTTACAAGGAATTTCGGGAACGCGCGTTGCCACTGGCCGCGGGCCTGCAGGGCCTGGGCGTAGCTGCGGGCGACCGCATCTCCATCATTATGACCAATCAGTCGAAGTGGCTGATCTCCGCCTATGCCTTGTTTTACTGCGGAGGAACGATGGTTCCGCTCGATTTCAAACTCAAGCCCGAAGAGCACTGGCAATTACTGAAACATTCTTCCGCAACTGTTTTGATTGTCGAATACGGCATTTGGCGGCAACTAGCCGCGTCTCCCGCACGCGCTGAAGTCCGCAGCCTCAGAACAGTTCTGGTCACGGAGGCTCCTCCTGGAGCTGATTTGCAGGGAGCGCAGCGGTGGGAGGAAACCCAGGGGACCGGGAAACCCGTGTTCGTCGAACGGAAGCGACACGATCTAGCCAGTATCGTCTATTCGTCGGGAACCGGCGGTAGCCCGAAGGGTTGCATGCTCACCCACGAAAATTATCTCGAACAGTGTAGGGCGCTGACGGCCTGGTATCCGTTCTGGCCCGGCATGCGGTACCTCAGTATTCTGCCCACAAATCACTCCATCGACTTCATGGTTGGCTTCTTTGGCCCGTTCATTTGTGGTGCTGCAGTCGTCCATCTTCGAACTTTGCGCCCGGAATTTGTGAGAGAAGCGTTCGCAAACTATCAGATCACCTACGTCACGCTCGTGCCCCTGGTGCTGAAGAATCTGCAGAGGGGTCTGCAAGCAAAAATTGACGAACTGCCGACTTCCAAGCGTCGTGTTTTCGAAGCGCTGCGAAAAATAAACATCGCTCTCACTAGAAAGCGTCCGCGTCTGGCGTTGAGCCGCAGATTGCTAAGACAAGTGCACGAAGGATTTGGCGGAAAGCTCGAAGCGATCATTGTTGGCGGAGCGTTCTCCGAGCCGCAGACGCTGCAATTTTTCTATGACCTGGGAATTCCGGTTGTGAATGCATATGGTTTGACCGAAGGCGGAACCGGCGTCACCGTCAATGATTTGAAGCCATTTCGCGCCGATACAGTTGGCAAGCCACTTCCGGGAGTTGAAGTTCGCATCTCCCAGCCGGATGCCGACGGTATTGGCGAAGTTGCTGTGCGCGGCAAAACGGTGATGGCCGGTTACCTAGATGATCCGGAACTGACCGCCGAGACGATTGTCGACGGATGGCTGATGACTGGCGATATGGGTCGCTTCGATCCCCAAGGACATTTGCAGCTATTTGGGCGCAAGAAAAATATGATCGTCACCGAGGAGGGCAAAAACGTTTATGCCGAGGACGTGGAGAACGCATTCGAAGGACTGAAAGTCAAACAATTCTGTGTGTTTGCCGCCAATTACATCTGGCCCGAGCGCAGCATGGTGGCCGAACAATTGGTGTTGGTGATCCATCTGGAACCAGGCCAGGCTTTTACCGACGAGCTCAAAGATGAAATTATCGCGCGAAACAATCGCCTTACAAACTTCAAGAGAGTGCATGGAATCGTCGTTTCTCCGGAGGATTTTCCGCTAACCGCTTCGTTGAAGGTGATTCGTAAAGTCCTGGCCCAGCGATTGGGCTATCTCGAGCGAGAAAAGGCTGTCCTGCCGATTTAGCCCAAGAAAAGGTAGAATGCCCGTTCCGAGCTGACTGTGAAAGAAACGTTTTTGGCTATTGTGAATCCTGCTGCAGGCGGCGGGCGAGCGTCGAAGCTTGCCGGAGAAGTTCTCTCCCGCCTGAGAGCAAAAGGGCTGGCCGTCGATGTGATTGCTTCGACCAGTGCCGGCCATGTCGCGCAACTTGCCAGTGAAGCATACCAGCAAGGATACCGGCGGTTTCTAGCCGTCGGCGGCGATGGAACCGCGCACGAGGTAATCAACGGAGGTTTCCGCGAAAGCACCCCCCCCGAGCGCATCGAGCTCGGCTTTCTGCCGACGGGAACCGGCAATTCCTTCCTGCGTGATTTCACTCAGAAGGATGCGGCGCAACACGCTATCGACGCGATTCTCAGCGGCCGTAAGCGCAGCATAGATTTGTTACGGCTGAAATACGCAGGCGGGACCGTTTACTCCTTTAATCTCTTAAGCGTTGGTTTTACTGCCGATGTCGGCGCACTGACGAATCGTGTCTTTAAACCGTTTGGGCATCTTGGATATTTGCTCGGTGTGCTCGTGCGCGTGGCGCAGTTGAAGCGCCGCGCCTTTACCCTGCGCTGTGATGGCGACAAAGAATGGGACGAACGCCGCTGCCTGTTGCTCACCTTCAACAACAGCAAATTTACCGGCGGCACCATGATGATTGCTCCCGCGGCCGACCCCTCCGACGGCCAAATCGAGTTCGTTCGATGGGGGCCCATCAGTCGACTTGGGCTCATTCGCATGCTTCCTCGTCTCTATGATGGAACGCATACCGAACACGACTTGTGTGAAACACGGCGGGTAACCCGAGTGGAATTTAAGTTGGAAGGTCCTGTCGACCTAATGATCGATGGAGAGATCATGACGGTGCAATGCCAGACACTGGAAATTATTCCCGGAGCGATGGACGTCTACGTATGAAACGGGTCTCGGAGTCTTTACTGAGCGTCTTGTTCTGGCTCGCGAGTTGGCTGCATTTCCTGCTTGTCGTTCCTGTTCTCATCGGCCTCGCCCTCGTTCTCGATCCACGAAAACACGATTGGCTTCAGCGCGGCCTCTGCAAACGCATCGCATTTTTCTCTGGCGCACGAGTGAACGTAAACATGTCGCCGGGATTTGATCCGCACCGCACCTGCTTCTTCATGGTCAATCACGTCAATCTTTTCGATCCTTTCATCTTGTATTGCGCCATTCCGCAGTTGGTTAGAGGATGGGAACTGGAATCGCATTTCAAGATTCCAATTTACGGTTGGTTGATGAAGCGATTCGGAAACGTTCCCGTTCCCGATGGCCGCAGCCCGAAGGATTTGAAGAAATTGTGGCGCTTGACGCAAGAGTCCATCAACAGTGGAACCAGTCTTATTATTTTTCCGGAAGCGAGGCGCACACGCGACGGCAAATTAGCTCCCTTCCAAGACGGTGGATTTCGTTTGGCGATGCAATTGGGGGTTCCAATTGTCCCGGTAACGCTCGACGGCTCGATTCGCCACTTGCGGACCGGCGATTGGATCTTGCATCCCACGACCATCACCGTCTGGCTACACGACACCATCGAGACCAGCGAAATGAAAAAAGAAGACGTGCCGGTTTTAAAAGAATTGGTGAGACGAGCCGTCGCGACGCCGCTAGAAGCCTCGCCCGGGAACAACACTTATGTCGGCAAGGCCGCGGAGGAATCCAGCTCCTAGAAATCTATAGGCTAAGTTTCATGCCGGGTAGAATGCGTCCGGCCCGAGTTTCCTGCCAGGTATAGAAGATTCGATGGATAACTGTGATCGTGGAAATGACCGCAATCACCCACAGCACTGCGCCCATCCGGTTAAACAATCCGCCAATGATCAGCAACACCAGCCGCTCGGGGCGCTCCATGAATCCAACTTTGCAGAGGGGAATAAGCGATTCCGCGCGCGCCCGCGCGTAACTGACCATCACGGAACCCGCGGTTGCCACTGCGGCTAGCACTACATACGGCGTGCGTCCGCTGACGGAATAATAGACAAGCAATCCCATATACAAGGCCATATCCGCATAGCGGTCGAGCGTGGAGTCGTAGAATGCTCCAAACGCGGTCACGCGGTTCTGGCGCCGAGCTACTTGCCCATCGAGCATGTCCAAAAATCCCGCGAAGAGAATGATCATCGCGCCGGTTCGGAAATTGCCCACAGCAAAACTTGCCGCCGCACCGAAATTCACCACCAGCCCAAAAAAGGTAAGCAAATTGGGGTTAATGCCGGTTGCGGCGAGCGCACCGACAATGCGGTCAAGCAGCCATTTTCCGCCCGTACCTATTGCGCCTGTAAACGTTCCCATGTTTTTTTCAATTTGCCATGATACTGCAACGGCGGAGCTTCTCCAACAGCGGCGGAACCTGAATCCACTTCTGCCGTTTGCGGGACTTACTGAGGATTCGCGCTATGATTCAGCTATTGCTTGACGTCGAGGCTGGCAATCCGTAGATTGCTCGGAACACTTTGGGGGCATCATGAAATCAGTCGAGCCGGGTCGCCGGCATTTTTTACAAACGATGGGTGGCGCGGCGGGGGCTGCTTGGCTGAATGCTCAGTGGCCGGCCATCGCTCGAGCCGCAGAACATGCCCACGAAGCGGTCCAGGCGTTGCACCCGGCACATTTCGACGTGCTTACTCCGCGAGAGGCAATCGAAGTCACTGCCATCGCGGCGCGCATCATTCCGACCGATGATCAGCCGGGGGCTACAGAAGCGGGTGTAGTCTACTTTATCGACCGCGCACTCAAGACGTTCGCACGTGAAGATCGCCCGCTGTACCAGGAAGGTCTCCTAGAAATAAATCTCAGCACCAACAAAATGTTTCCCGGCGCGAAGTTATTTTCCCGCGTGGCCGCCCAGCAACAGGATGAGCTGCTGGCGGAAATCTCCAGTCACCAAAAAGATGCCCCCAATGCCGGGCGGGATTTTATCGGGAAGGCTTCGGATTTCTTCCCAGTGATTTTAATCCACACCATGATGGGCTTTTTGGCTTCGCCCGAGGCAGGCGGGAATTTCGATTATGTTGGGTGGAAAGTAATCGGACGCGATCCCGCTCACACCTTTTCGCCGCCCTTTGGCTACTACGATAAGAATTATCCCGGTTGGCAGCCCCGCAACGTGGCAGGAGCGGAGAAGAAATGACTGAGCCGAAGGTGCGCTACAAGATGTCCGACGAGGTCGATTTCGTCATTATCGGCTCCGGCGCCGCTGGAGGCGTGTTGGCCAAAGAACTGTCGAGCAACGGATTCGACGTCGTCGTCCTCGAACAAGGCCCCTATCTCACGGAAAATGATTTCAGCCACAACGAAGTCAAGATTTTGCACGAGCATTTCCTTACCAATGACCCTAAGAGACAGCCGAATACCTTTCGCGCGACGGCGCAAGAAAAGGCCATAAAGCAACCCGCGATGGTCTATGGCCGATGCGTAGGAGGGAGCAGTGTTCACTTTACGGCAAACTACTGGCGCTTTCACGAGATCGATTTTAAGGAGCGAAGCAAGATCGGCGAGATTCCCGGCACCGGATTTACGGACTGGCCGATCAGTTATGCGGATCTAGAGCCGTACTACACAAAAGTGGAATGGGAAGTTGGGGTTTCCGGCTTAGCCGGAGCCAGTCCCTTTGATCCGCCGCGGTCGAAACCCTATCCCATGCCGCCACTACCGGTGAAGAGTTCCGGGGTAATTTTTGAAAATGCAACGCGCAAGCTCGGATACCACCCTTTCCCGGCACCGATGGCCATTCTCTCCGAGCCAAGGCCGGGTCGCAGCGCTTGCGTGGCTTGTGGATTCTGCCTGGGATTTGGTTGTGAAGTCGGCGCGAAATCTTCTTCGTTAGCCTCGGTTGTCCGTGTGGCAGAAAAAACGGGTAAGTGCGAGATTCGCCCGAATTCCTACGTTCATAAAATTGAAGTGGATAAGAATGGTCGCGCAACTGGTGCCGTCTATTTTGACGTCGAGCGCAACACGCATCTGCAAAAGGCAAAGGCGGTCATTCTCAGTGCCAATGGCGCAGAAACTCCGCGCCTGCTGCTGCTCTCGGCCTCCAACCAGTTTCCCAACGGCTTGGCCAATTCGAGCGGACTGGTTGGAAAGTACTTGATGCCAAACAGCGGTGCCGTGGCGATGGGAGTATTTGAGGAACCTCTCAACGATTACAAGGGGTATGCGGTCAGCCGCATCATGCACGATTTCTACGAACTGGATAAGGAAAAATTGGGTTTCTACGGTGGCGCCGGGTTTGATGCGCGATTTGATTTGCCCCCCGTGCTCTTTTCATCCTTTGGGATGCCTCCCGGAACACCCAAGTACGGTGCGCAGTTTAAGAAGACTTTGGCCCACAACTTTGCACGCTCCATGGAAATATTCGGCCATGGGACTTCCTTGCCTATCGAGTCCAACAACATCTCTCTCGATCCCGAGGTGAAAGATGCGTGGGGATTGCCTGCAATCCGCATGACCTACAGCGATTCGCCGAACGACTTGAGATTTATGGGATGGATGAAAGACCGCGCGATGGAGATTCTCGATGCCGCTGGCGCGACCTCTAGCTGGCACGCACCCATTGAATCCACCAGATATGCCTATCACCTGCTTGGAACCTGCCGCATGGGCAACGATCCGAAATCTTCAGTTATCAACTCCGATCACCGCACCCACGACATCCCTAACTTGTTTTTGTGCGACGGAAGCAGCCTGGTCACTTCTGGGCGGGGCCAGCCAACGATGACCATTCAGGCTCTTGCCTTCCGGGCCGGCGACCGCATCACCGCTCTTGCTAAACGGGGCGAACTCCGCGGTTAATACGAATTCAGGCTTAGCTCCTGCCAATTTGAACTCAATCTACCGGAGAAATTATGAAGGTGAACACGCGCTCACTTCTTTGCCTCACAGCTCTATTCTTGACGGCGGTTGATCTTGGAACTGCAGCAAGACGGATCGCCCAGGGTGACTCTGCGGAGAGCAGCTCGGGTCCCGTGCCAACCGCGGAACAGAAATACAAGAATATCCAGATCCTGAAAGATATTCCGGCCGATCAATTGATTCCTTCCATGCAATTCATCGCCGCATCGCTCGGCGTGGAATGCGAATTCTGCCATGTCGAACACGCCCCGGATAAGGATGACAAGAAAACCAAGCTGACCGCGCGAAAAATGATTACCATGATGCTGGCCATCAATAAAGCGAACTTCGATGGCGACAGAGAAGTGACCTGTTATACATGCCACCGCGGAGCTGCTCATCCCGTGGACACGCCGATTCTTTCCGCGGAGAATATTCCCGCCGTCGCTTCACACGCGCACGAGGATGATGACCAACAAGCAAACTTGCCCGCCGCGCAAAAAATCCTCGACAAATATCTAGCCGCCGTAGGAGGCGCGGACGCCTTACACAAAATCAAAACGCGCGTGCAAAAAGGGAACATCGAAGCCTTCGGCGAAAAATACCCAATCGATATTTATTCGCAGGCGCCCGACCAGCGAGTCTCAGTTTCTCATCCTTCCTCAGGTGACAGCGTTACTGCCTTCAACGGCCAGGTGGGTTGGCTGGCGATGCCCCACGGATTTCACAAGATGACCGACGCTGAGCAGCAATCTGCAAGCATCGACGCACAACTCTATTTTGCTTCTCGATTGCCGGAGCTCTATCAGGAATTTCGTGTTCGCCCCGGTGACGTGATCGAAGGCAAATCCACTTACATGATCTCGGCCCGGGGCAAAAATTTACCGGCTTTGCACCTGTATTTCGATCAAGAGAGCGGTCTTCTCGTGCGCTTAATTCGCTACACGGAAACCCCGGTTGGACGAAATCCAGCGGAGGTGGATTACGCCGATTATCGTGTGCATGACGGGGTCAAAATAGCGTATCGCTGGACGCTAACTCGTCCAAATGGCCGGTTTACAATCCAGGTGGACGACGTCAAACAAAACGTTCCCATTGACGAGAAACTCTTCGTCATGCCCACCGGCCAGGAAAGTCACTAGCTGCGGTGCAGTTTTCGGGCCAACAGAAAAGCCCGCGCAAAATAAAGTTCCGAACCCTTTTCTGATGGCCGGGGTTCGGCACTGTGTTAGGTTTATCGTTTTGCGCGATTAAAACTTGAAAATAATGCCGCCGACAAAATTTCCGCGATTCAAATAATTAGCACTTTTTGCCGAATAGCACCCGTAAAACGGGTCGCAGTAGGTCCCGTAGGAACTATTTCCATATGTCGGCATGTAGCGGATATCCCCGCGCAACCCGACATGGCGGTTGACGAAATATTTAAGCCCCCCGCCAAGGCTATACGCGAACTCCGTTCGGTTCGGTGTTCCATTGAAGTTGTCATCGTACGTGAATCCCAGGCTGGCTGCCACATAGGGCCGCAATCTGTGCTCGCTGTTTAGCAGCATATACAATCCGCCAAATTGAAATTGATCCACGTCGGAATTGAAGGCCTTAAAGTATTGACCGCTCAATGCATTGCGTGCATTAAACGATGTGTTGTTGCGGTCCCACATAAATTCAAGCTGCGCGTTTTCCGTCAGGTTGAAATCTAAAAATGTTCCAAACGACAACGCATCGTTGACTTGCAAGCGATTGACCGGTACGGCGTTGCCGGTATTTGAAAAAACGCTGATGGGATAGGAACCGCTGGTTTCGTAACCCACAAATGGAGTTACTTCAAAACGCCCCTGCGCTTTGGCCGGCAGCGAGGCGAATAGCAAAGTGATAAAACCAAGAAACAGAATCGAACCGATCTTCATTGACCGACTTCTCCTTTAGAGAGCGAACGCGTGCGACCGCTGGAGTCTTCGCGCTGCCTCCGTACCGCACCCCACTTATCTTCCATCCGGCAGAAGGTGCCGCAATCCCCTACGATCTAACCCGAGTGTATAGAAAAGGTTTCCGAGGAATGCCCCGTGGATCTGCGGTTTCGCGCGCTTTCCGCGGGTTCGCCCAATTGTATCTCTATCTAAGTAATTGGTAATAAATTGTTTAGAGGGAATATTGGCCTCTGCGGTGGGTCCTTTTGAGGCTATGAGCAGCCGCTTTCTGGGATACGGACTTGGCCGACGGGCTTCGCAGCTCGCTTGCCTGCCTGGTCTTGGCGCTAGAAGGACCCAGATTTCTAACTGTGCCCGGCGAAAGGAAAGCGCAACTGTTCACTTCGATTCAGAACGATAGCAACACCCCTAGGCCTGAAAATATTGATGCTTCGGATTGATTAAATGCGTGGGGTCACTCCTCACCCCGCTTGATATGGTTTCCCGATGACGGCGATACCTACACCTATGCTCGACCGAGGGCTATTCTCTGGCTATGCCCTGGATTCATTCTACGACGAGATGTTTCTGTCCGCTGGCACCGCTCGCCCTCACTACGTTCGCCTGTTTGAAAAATTGGGCGGAATGGCCCCAAAGCATTTTCAGGACCGCCGCAAGCTGGCTGACCTTTCTTTCCTTCTTCAGGGAATCACCTTCACGGTTTATAGCGATGGTCGCGGCACGGAGCGCCTTTTTCCTTTCGACCTGATTCCACGCATCTTGCCAAACTCCGAATGGATCAAAATCGAACGCGGCTTGGGCCAGCGCGTCATCGCTCTCAACTTATTCCTGCAGGACGTCTATGGCCGGCAGCAAATTCTGAAGGATCGCAAGATTCCCGCGCCCTTGGTGTACTCCTGTCGCCACTTCCGCCGCGAAATGATTGGCTTGGAAGTGCCCCTCGGGATTTACACTCATATCTGTGGAATTGATCTGGTCCGCGACTCGAACTCCGGCGAGTTCCTGGTGCTGGAAGACAATGTTCGTACTCCGAGCGGTATCTCGTACGTCCTCGAGAACCGCTTGGTAATGACGCGCGCTTTTCCGGAAGCCTTCCAGGAACACGAAGTCTTGCCAGTGAACCATTATCCTGCAGAACTTTCCCGGATATTGCGAACCCTTTCTCCGCGAGGTGACGCAGAAGCCCAAATTGTTTTGCTGACCCCCGGCATCCACAACAGCGCTTACTTCGAGCACAGCTTCCTCGCACAGCAGATGGGTATCGAACTCGTCGAAGGGCGCGATCTCCTCGTCGACGGCGGGGTCGTGTACATGAAAACGATTTACGGCCTGAAGCGGGTGGATGTGATCTACCGCCGACTGGATGACGATTTCCTCGATTCACTCTGCTTCCGAACCGATTCGATGCTTGGCGTTCCGGGACTGATGGGGGCTTACCGCGCGGGCAACGTGGCCTTGGCAAACGCCGCGGGCAACGGAGTCGCCGATGACAAAGCGATCTATGCCTACGTGCCTACCTTCATCAAGTATTACCTCGGAGAGGATCCGATTCTAAACAGCGTGGATACTTTCCTCTGCGAGCGCGGCGATCATTTTTCACACGTTATGGCTCACTTGCCGGACCTTGTCGTAAAAGCCGTGGGCGAATCCGGCGGCTACGGGATGCTCATTGGCCCGAGCTCCGATGGTGAATTGGTTGAAACATTTCGCGAAAAAATTAAAGCCGATCCACGTAATTACATCGCCCAGCCGGTCGTTCCCCTGTCGCGCGTGCCTTCCTACGACGTTGCGACCGAGCGCATCGCGGGCCGCCATGTCGATTTGCGCCCCTACTGTCTCTACGACGGAGAAAAAGTGACGATCGTCCCCGGTGGACTCACTCGTGTGGCCCTCAAGGAAGATTCCTTGGTGGTGAACTCTTCACAAGGCGGCGGCAGCAAAGATACCTGGGTTTTGCGGGGAGAGTGCTGAAATGCTTTCACGGATTGCGGAATCCCTATTTTGGCTGGCTCGCTATATCGAACGCGCAGAAGACACTGCCCGCATCCTCGATGTCACCTATCACACTTTGCTCGAACAAGCGCAGCAACCCTACCGCCTACGCTGGGACCCGTTGGTTTCCATGGCCGGTGAAGAAACGATCTTTCGACAAATTTATCAGGAAGCAACTTCCAGCAATGTCTTCGAATTCCTTGCTTTCAATGAGGGAAATCCTAGCTCCATCATGCAGTGCGTAAAGAAAGCGCGGGAAAATGCGCGCACGATTCGCGATCGCATCTCCCGTGAAATGTGGGAAGATCTCAACGGTCTTTACTTCACCCTCGAACGTTTCTATCCTCGCGATGAGATCGCCGCCGGCCCGCACCGTTTCTGCGAAAAAGTCATCTTTGGCAGCCACCGTTTCCACGGTGTTACCGACGCCACCCTGCCGCATGACGAAGGATGGGATTTTCTTAAAGTAGGCTGGGCTCTCGAACGTGCCGAGATGACCGCACGCCTGGTTGACGTTCAATATCATACTCTCCTTGATGCTCCGCTGAGCGTCGGCGCGTCGCCCGACAATCATCAGTGGATGGCGGTGCTGAAATCTGTCGGTGCTTACGAAGCCTACCACCGCCAATATCACTCGCCTATCGAGCCGGAGCGCGTTGCCGAAATGCTCATCCTGCATCCACAGCATCCTCGTTCGATTCGTTTCTCCATGACCGAAATGCAATCCAGTTTGCGCGCCATCAGCAAAACTGGTGCAGGTTCCTATGCCAACGAAGCGGAGCGATTGACCGGCAAGGTGCTCGAGCGCTTGCGCTATGACAAAATCGACGAAATTTTCCGGCAGGGTTTGCATGCCTACTTAACGGAACTCATTCGCATGCTCAATTCTATTGGCCAGTCTATCGCTCGCAGCTACTTCTATTATGCGGTGGTTGCATGAATCGATACCGGTTGGTTCACTCCACAGAATTTTTGTATGACGGCGCGGTCAGCGAAAGCTACAACGAAGTTCGCCTTCGCCCTATCGATGATGATCGGCAGAGCTGCTTGTCGTTTCGCCTGGTGACCAGCCCGCCTTCCCGCGGCGCATCGTTTCGCGATGCTTACGGGAACTGGATTCACCAGTTCAATATCTTGCCGGATCATCGTCGCCTGAAAATTGAAGCAGAATCCGTTGTTTTAGCCCATGACACTCCTCTCTCGCCCGCTGCCGGCACGACCCTTTCCGAACTCGACAGCCAGCACAGCGAACTGTTTGAAGAACATTACGATTTCCTAGCTCCGAGCAGCTTCGTCCCCTATAGGCACGAATTGAAAGAAATTCTGAATGCGGCGGAAGCGAATAGCGATCGTACCGTGCTCGGTTTCACGCAAGCTGCTTCCACCTACATCCACGAGAATTTCAAATACGTGAAGGGCGCCACTCACGTGCACTCCTCGGTGGTCGATTCACTTTCTCTCAAAGCGGGCGTTTGCCAGGACTTTGCCCACTTGCTCTTGGGCGTGGTTCGTATGCGTGGTTTACCTGCCCGCTATGTCTCCGGCTACCTCGTACCGGGCGACGCCTCAGGTACCGACGTCAAGCAAGAAGAAGTCATCGGCGGCCAAGCTTCACACGCCTGGGCGGAAGTGTTTGTGCCCGGAACTGGCTGGATGGCGTTTGATCCCACCCTGGGCAAACCGGTTGGGCTTCGGCATATCCGTATTGCCTACGGCCGCGATTACGGCGACGTCCCTCCGGTTCGCGGCGTGTATAAGGGCCGTGCTGGACAACATCTTTCTGTGGATGTTTGCGTCAGGCCCGCTCTGGACGAGGAAGGCCGCGAGCGTTTGACGGAAACAAGTGAAGGCCCGCACGAACCGCCACAAATGGCGGAGCTACCACAACAAAATAGTCAGCAGTAGTTTCAGAAAATAAAATTCAATCTCAAACTTTTGCGATAGTGGAATCGGGACGCTTATTTGCCTCTGATCTCCACGGCTCTCCTCAGATGGTGGTCAGTCTGCTTTCCCGTTACCGTCAAATCCACGTGCGGATGTCTAGAATCGGTCTTGCATTCAAAACACGGGGAAGTGATAGGCTTTTGCTCGCGGCCACGGAATCATCCAGAACAAGAAACTATCGCCTTGAGCCAGCAGGTGCTTGCCCGCTCACAATCGAAATAGAGTACTTTGCCCGCCGAGACTAGTGTCAAAGCCGGTCGGCAGAAGTTATCGCACTGCTACTCCACCTCGTCGTTGTTGAGATGTCCCACAAAAACGATTATGCTCACTGGCGAACACTTTGGGGTTGGGATGGTTTTGTCCTTGGTTCTTGCCAAAAGTAAATCGAATCAACTTCCCTTGTCCTGATTTTTCTTACCCTCGAGGAGAGAAAAAACATGATCCTTGCCAAATTGACGATGCCAGTGAAATTTGCCGCGCTCCCGCTGTTGTTGTTCCTTGGAACGCTCGTTCAAGCGCAATCACCCACTGCCGGTCCTGCCGCCAGCGCGCCATATTTGAATCCTCAGCTGCCCATCGATGTTCGCGTGGACGATCTTGTCTCCCGTATGACTCTTGAAGAAAAAGCGTCTCAGTTGGTCAACCAGGCCCGCGCCATTCCTCGCCTGAATGTCCCCGAGTACGATTATTGGAGTGAGGGACTTCACGGTGTTGCCGCCGCCGGTATCGCCACCGTATTTCCGCAAGCTATCGCGCTCGGCGCAACCTGGGATGCTCCGCTTCTGCACGATGTAGCGATTGTGATCGGTACCGAAGCTCGGGCCAAGCATCACGAAGCGGTTCGCCAAGGCCGGCACAATATCTTTGAAGGGCTCACCTTCTGGTCGCCCAACATCAATATCTTCCGCGATCCTCGCTGGGGACGCGGCCAGGAAACCTATGGCGAAGACCCGTTCCTCACCGGGCGCATGGGGATCGCCTTCGTCACCGGACTCCAGGGCGACAATCCAAGGTATTTACGCGTCGTCTCTACCCCAAAACATTTTGCTGTCCATAGCGGCCCCGAATCCACCCGCCACAAGGCTGACGTTCAGGTCTCCAAGCACGATGAAGAGGATACCTATCTCCCCGCTTTCCGCGCAACGATTGTTGACGGTCGCGCTGCCTCTACCATGTGCGCCTACAACAGCATCAATGGCGAACCGGCCTGCGCCAACACTTTCCTACTGGAAGACACTCTTCGAGGCGACTGGCGTTTCAACGGGTTTGTTGTTTCCGATTGCGGCGCGGTCCTCGATATCTGGTCCGGCCACCACTACACGAAGACCAAGGAGGAGGCCGCGGCCATTTCACTCAAACGGGGCATGGACAACGAGTGTGTCGACTTTACCCACAAGCTCACTGACAATTCCGATTACGTGAAGTATATCGACGCCGTGAAACAAGGCTATCTATCTGAAAAGGATATCGACATCGCCGTGCGCCGCTTGTTCCGCGCCCGTTTCATGTTGGGCATGTTCGATCCCCCGGAAATGGTTCCTTACGCGCAAATTCCATATTCAGAAAATGATACCGAACTGCATCGCCAGCTTTCTCTGAAGACCTCCCGAGAGACGATGGTATTGCTCAAAAACGACGGCATTCTCCCGCTTGTCAATGGGCCGAAGAACATCGCCGTAGTTGGTCCTCTCGCCGATAACAAGCGCGTCTTGGAAGGAAATTACAACGGTACCCCCTCACGGGCCACTTCCGCACTCGAAGGCATCAAGAAACAATTTGCCACTTCCAATGTTTCCTTCGTTCCCGGCACCCATTTTCTTCGCGATCCCAAGCCCGTGCCCCCGGCCCTATTTACCACCCCCGATGGCCAGCCTGGCCTCAAAGCTGAATATTTCAAAAACAAGGAACTGTCCGGCGCTCCGGCCGTGACCCGTGTGGATAAGAGCATCGACTTCAACTTTATTCAGCAACCCATCCCCGGATTTTCGAGCGGCGCATTTTCAATCGAAAACTTCTCCGCGCGCTGGACCGGCTTCTTCACTCCCAACGAATCTGGATCTTACCAACTGGGCATGCGTGCCGACGATGGCTTCCGCCTGTGGCTCGATGGCAAGATGCTTGTCGAGGATTGGACCATCCACGGCATCAGCTCAAAGCTCGCAGACGTGAAACTGGAAAAGGGCCATAAGTATGCCCTCAAGGTTGAATATTTCCAGAACACCGGCGATGCCATCGCGCAGATCGTGTGGAACAACGAACTGGCCGCCGATCCGCTGAATGATGCCGTTAGCGCAGCAAAAAATGCCGACCTAGTGATTGCTGTTGTTGGCATTACCTCTGATCTGGAAGGCGAAGAGATGAATGTTCAGGTCGAAGGCTTCCAGGGCGGTGATCGCACTAGCCTCGATTTGCCAAAGGAAGAGGAGCAATTGCTTGAAGCGGTGAAAGCCACGGGCAAGCCGCTGGTCGTTGTTCTAATGAACGGAAGCGCCCTTTCTGTGAATTGGGCAGACAAGAACGCCAACGCCATCCTGGAAGCCTGGTATTCAGGCGAAGAAGGTGGGACGGCGATCGCCGATACACTTGCGGGCGTAAACAATCCTTCGGGTCGTTTGCCGCTCACCTTCTATACGGGCGTATCGGAACTTCCGCCGTTTGATGAGTACCGCATGACCAACCGTACGTACCGCTACTTCACCGGCAAGCCGCTCTACCCTTTTGGCCACGGGCTCAGCTATTCCAAGTTTGAATACAGCAACCTTAAATTGTCAGCTCCACAACTGCAGGCGGGCGATCCCTTGCGCATTGACGCCGATGTAAAAAATAACAGCCAGCGTGATGGCGACGAAGTCGTTGAAGTCTACCTGACGTTCCCTAACGTTGCCGGCGCGCCGCTGCGTGCCTTGCGTGGATTCACGCGGGTCCACGTCGCCGCGGGTGAGACCGCGCATGTGCGGCTCAATCTCAATCCGCGAGACCTCAGCATGGTTGACGAAGCCGGAAACCGCATCGTTGCACCCGGTTCCTATAGCCTATCGGTCGGTGGTGGCCAGCCCGGCACCGCGGCATCGGTTGCCGAAGCTTCCTTCAGCATCAATGGAAAGTTGGCGCTGCCTGAGTAGCCTAAACCTTAGCAAACTTGTCCTTTGCCATTGTCGGCTGAACATCTTTCCCATCGCCTGCGTATTTCGGCGATGAATTTTGCCTTGTCCTTTCGCATCAATTGGATTAACGCCTTATTTTCGGTTTTTTCGTGGCCACCTGCCCACAACACCATCTCGGTCAACACCGGCGCAAGATCGATTCCTTTTCTGGTGAGCCGGTAAACGAGCCTTCGTCCATCGCCCGGGTCCGCTTGCGATCGAATAATTCCGTGAACTTCGAGAAGATGCAAGCGATCCGCCAAAACGTTTGTGGCGATTCGCTCGTAGGATCCCAGGAACTCTTTGTAGGATTGGAATCCGCGCAGCATCATGTCCCGGATAATCAGCAGCGACCAGTGATCTCCCAATATTTCCACGGAGGCATTCAAAGGGCACCCGGAACGCCGTCGGGTGCTGGTTTTTTTCTTCTTTAGCACCCTTCCACGTTAACATAATATCACTTGCATTTTGCAAGTGATATGCGACACACTTCTCTGCCGCCGCTATCAGGAGAGAACGGCCATGGGCAGCCCGCGTATCCATCCACCAACCCAATCCGAACTGGAAGAACCTCGCTTCCATCTAGGCCAACGAATGCTAATCACGGGAGTGAAGGGGCGTTTCACCGGTCCCGACCTAGGGAAACACTCTGCGCTCTGGCAAAGCCTTGCTGTTCATCTCGGAAAGATTCCCGGGCAGGTCGCTTCGATCACCTACGGAGTTTGTTACAACATCATTCCTTCGCCGTTCAGCTTTGAGTATATGGCAGGCGTGGAAATCTCCGAGGCTCAGCTCTTCTCGCCGATTTCATTGTCGTTCGCGTCGCCGAAATGCGTTATGCCATCTTCACTCATCGGGGTCATGTTTCCACGCTTTCCAAAACAATCGACACGATCCACCAGAACTGGTTGCCCAACTCGGGCCTCCAGTTGGTTCAAGGAATTCCCGATGCTCCCCGCAGCTTCTCGAGCGATACGATGAGCGCTTCGACCCTGGCACGGGAACCGGCGAGATGGAGTTGTGGATTCCCATGGCAATCCGGAAGTAATATCATTCTCCGAAGGAGAGGCTATGAGCGGCGCGCGATTACTTGTAGGAACTCGCAAGGGTGCTTTTATTCTGACCGCAGACGGCAAGCGCAAAAATTGGGAAATCACGGGCCCTCATTTTGCGGGCTGGGAGATGTATCACCTCAAAGCTTCTCCTGTCGATCCCAATCGCATTTACGCTTCGCAATCTAGCAGCTGGTTCGGCCAATTAATCCAGCGCTCCAGTGACGGCGGCAAAACCTGGGAACCGGTCGGCAATAAATTTGTCTATGACGGCACTCCAGGGACCCATCAGTGGTACGATGGCACGCAACATCCGTGGGAGTTCAAACGCGTCTGGCATCTCGAACCCTCGCTCACCGACCCCGACACGGTTTACGCCGGTGTGGAAGACGCCGCCCTGTTTCGCACTACCGACGGCGGCCAAACTTGGAATGAACTACCCAGCCTTCGTAGCGCAAAAGGGCATCTGTGGCAGCCCGGCGCGGGAGGAATGGGCTTGCACTCCATCGTTCTCGATCCCAAAAATCCCAAACGAATCTACGTTGCCATTTCCGCTGCTGGTGTTTTCCGCACAGACGATGGCGGTGCCACGTGGCGACCGATCAATAACGGATTGAAGTCTCCCTATGAATTACCCGATCCCACCGCCGAAGTCGGGCATTGCGTGCACCACATCGCCATTCATCCGTCCCATCCCGATGTGCTCTATATGCAAAAACATTGGGACATCATGCGCAGCGATAATTCTGGTGATTTGTGGCAGGAAGTCAGCGGCAATCTTCCCACCGATTTTGGTTTTCCGATTGATGTCCATGCGCACGAGCCCGAAACCATCTACGTCGTCCCCATCAAGAGCGATTCCGAGCACTTTCCTCTCGATGGCAAGTTGCGCGTTTACCGCAGCCGCAGCGGCGGCAATGAATGGGAAGCACTCACCAACGGCCTCCCACAAAGCGATTGCTATGTAAACGTTCTGCGTGATGCCATGGCCGTCGATGCTCTGGATACCTGCGGAATTTATTTCGGCACCACTGGTGGGCAAGTGTACGGCTCGTCTGACGCGGGCAACTCGTGGAGTGCCATCCGCCACGACCTCCCCGCCGTGCTCTCTGTCGAGGTTCAAACACTGCCATGATTCGCGTCGTGCTGCCGGCGCATCTCCGCACGCTCGCCCGAGTGACGGGAGAAGTCCAGCTTGACGTTGAAGGTGAGCCCACGCTGGAATCTGTGCTGTCCGCGATCGAAGCTCGGTACCCAGTTCTGCGCGGAACAATCCGCGATCAATCCACCTACCAGCGCCGCCCCTTCGTCCGCTTTTTCGCCTGCCAGGAAGATCTTTCTCACGAACCAGTGGACACCCTGCTTCCACCTGAAGTCCTCTCCGGTGAAGAACCATTCCTGATCGTAGGCGCCATCGCCGGCGGCTAAGCAATCATCCTGAAGCACAGTGCGGTGCGATTTCTTTCCAAGTCTGTCGGCGCATAGGGCAGCAGCTCGTAGAGGGCGCCGATCAATTAAGAGAAATGTAACTTGCAGGTCGTGGTGCTGAAAACTAGGGCACGATTTTCAATTTTCGGGCGTGATTTGCTCAATGAGGCGATCAGTCGATCGATCAACGCCGTCCCGCTGCTGCGCGACTGACCCGCTTCCGAAGGCGGAGAGAACGTTATGCGAGTATAATATACGTATGAGCAGAGAACGTTTCGCTCACCTTACGTTGCAGAGTCTATGCCTGCTCCTGGGGACACTGCTTTACCCAACAATCCATCTCCAGAATGCGAATTCCCAACAACAGAGCCCACAGGACGAGCGCAGTCCCGCGCTTATCCGCTACGCCGCGTCCGAGGATCAGAGTGCTCCGGGGAGCAACCCCCTAGCCGTTCCACCCGGAACGATACTACCTGTTCGCTTGAACTCGACCCTTTCGTCCGCAAAATGTAGAAAAGGCCAAGTGATCACGGGTAGGATCATGCAGGATGTCCCCTTGTCTCCAGGAGTGAGAATTAAGGAAGGGAGTAAGGTTCTGGGTCACATCGTCGAAGTGACTACGGGCGCCCCGGCACACATCTCTCTACAGTTTGACAAACTGGTCTCCTCGGATCGAACAATCTCCATTACCACAAACCTGCGAGCCATCGCAGGTTTCATGGAAATACTCGAAGCTCAAATACCCCCAATCGGGCCCGGAGAGAGCGATGTCTTTCGCTGGTTGACGACAGTGCAAGTGGGCGGCGATGTTGTTTACGGTGAAGGCGGACCTGTCTCGACCGGCGCGGACGCAAATCAAATTGTGGGAAAGGCAGTCAATGGCGGTGTCCTCGGTAAGGTCAGGGCCAAGGAAGGTACAGAGTGCCGAGGCGCAATCGACGGCAACGACAGTCCACAGGCACTCTGGGTATTCTCCTCCGATGCTTGCGGGACCTATGGCCTCGAACACATTAGCATCGCGCATGCTGGCAGGACTGACCCCACGGGCGTGATCGTCCTAATTTCTAACAGGAACGACCTCAAGTTACCAAGCGGCGCAGGTATGCTTTTGCGGGTCATCGCGAGCAAAAACGGCTGAAGGTCGAAGCGATGACGTTCCGTCCTCCCTCACTCGTCCCGGATTTTCTCTGAGACACCATGCAGTCTAGTTCACCGCGAAGGCAGCCTCGAAGTCGCATCTCTCGCCTCGGTCGGAATGAGTCCACCGGGTGTACAATCTGGCGGTCCTTGGCCTTCAAAAAGGGGGAAACCAACGATGCTGCTATCTTCCCTTGTCGGCAATTCGGTCAAACCTCGCCTGTTCCTATCTTCGTTGATGCTGCCAGTATTGTATGTGACCGTCTCCGTAGCGCAGACGACAACTCAACCCACAACACAGCACACGATTGTGATTCACGCAACTCGTCTCTTGGACGTGAAGAACGGCCGTCTGGTAGAAGCGGGCGAAGTGCTGGTCATGGGCGAGCGAATTGTGGAAGCGGGTTCGGAGGTAAAGCATCCGGCGGGCGCGGAACTGATCGATCTTGGTGATCGGACGCTCTTACCAGGTCTCATCGACGCGCACGTGCACCTGTTTCTCCATCCGGGGGCGGAAGACCTACAAACAGTTGAGGAATCCGTGCCGCAGCGCACGATTTCCGCGATCTTGGCTGCTCGGGATGACCTCCTGGCGGGGTTCACGGC
>DATFZN010000102.1:0-39566 GCA_035314425.1 Candidatus Acidiferrum sp.
ATTACCACCCGTTCCAGGGACCGAAGGGTCTGAAACTCTGGGATCTGTTCAAGAAATTCGACAAGACCTGGGCACTAACCAAGGGTGCCGCTGACAAGTACGGCAAGTCTTCTCCCGAACGCACTTACGAAGACGCCATCAAGCGCCGCCAACAGGATCCATGGAACTTCCTGTTCATCGCCGGAATGTGGTTCCAGGATTTGTTCAACTACGATTTCCGTCGCACCGAGATGTGCATCATTCCCTACGGCACACAGCAAGGTGAAATCAGCTTCTGCGCCTACAACACCGGCGTAGGCTGGCGCCAGATTATCGAAAACATGCACAAGAACGCCACTGTCGCCGAGTGGTACAAGAATCATGGCAAACACGAAATCTACGCCAAGGGCAAGAACGTCGACCTCAAAACCTTCGAGCACTCCTTGGTCATCGACGCCGAAGACGCTGCTCGCGTTCGCCACCTCCAACACGATATCCCCCTGACCGCCGCCGAAGAGAATCGCGCTCGCCGTAAGAAGGCTCTCGAAGAACAAGCCAAAGTGCGCGCCATCTACGAAGAATTGGTTCTGAAGAAGCCACAGCAGGCCGTGGTGCAAATCGGCACCGTCGGCGACATCGCGAAGGCTGTTCCGGCAAACTTCACCAACGCCAATAAGCCCATCGGCATCGCACCTCTAAACGGCAATGGCCACTCGGGCCGCAACGGCGCCCCGTCGTCAGCCACCAGCTCCGAGAAAACCGCCGAAGCCGTCGCCGGCGACTAGTAACGCTGGGCTTTACTCCGAGCGATCGGATCAAGCTTCTAGCGGCTCCCTTAGAGGTCCGAGCAGCTTTTCTGCTTTGAAGTATCGATGCCGGGCGCCTGTCGCCCCTGACCCAACTCTTGCTATACTCTTTTGAGTACCAATTCGAGGGTTTGCTATGCCGATCTATGAATACATCTGCGAAGTCTGCAACGAGCACTTTGAAAAAATCGTGATCAACAAGCAACAGGAAATTTCCTGCCCCAAGTGCTCCAGCAATAGGGCTTCGATCCAACTGTCGGTGTTCGCTGCTTCAACCGGGGGCTCTTCTACTCCGTCCGGCGGAACTTCTGGCGGCGGTGGCTGTTGCGGTGGGGGCTGTTCCTGCCACTAAATAGATGAGTGCTGCCTCCTTATTTGTTTATTGTAGTTTTCGGTGGAATCATTTTTTTTCTGCTGTGGGGGCTAGTTTTGAACAAAAAGTCTCCTTCGCCTACAACTGCGGCTAACCCTCCCGAGCCAGTTGTGGCTGCGGACGGCAGTGATTTCGCGGTGGAGATTTCTGCAGGGAAGCATCATCACCAGGATCACCCTACCCATCATCCCGGCCACTCGGGGTGGTTTGACGGTGCCAGCGCTCACGGTGGCGGCACTCATGGCGGCTTTGCTGGCGGAAGCCACCACTGATTCTCTCGGCTCCTTTCTAGCTCACATTTCTGTCGGTGAATTCCCGACGATCCTTGCTGGGCACAATCACTTGTCGCGTGCCGGGTGGTTCCTCCGTCGTGGTGCTCCTAACAATTTCTTCACGAACTCCTCATTACTTTTCAGCCCCTCTCCCTCCATTCTCGCTTCATCAGAACAATTCACTCCCATAGCGGGGAGGTTGGTTCATGTCACTCAACGCATTTATCACCATCGGCATTCTCAGCATCGACTTCATGATTTACGTTTTATTCCAGTGGACCTACGGCGATAAGCGCCGTGCCCTTGCCCGCAAAATCGCCCGGGTCAGGAGCGACTCCGCGCCCCGCGCCCCCCGCCCCTTCCTGGTGAACACGGGAGCTACGCTTTCACCGGGCGCCCAAAGATCCAGCGCAGCTTGAACCTGGGTTTCCACTCTTTAGCCGTGCGTACTCCCGCTCTCCGTGGTTCCCTGTGGGACTCTGGAACCGTGGCGCCTCTGGTGTGATTCCCGCTTCGCTCGGAAGAAACTTAAACTGCAGGTTTCCAGCTCTCGTCCGGATCGTATTCCGTGATCGCCGATGCAGTGTCAAAGCTCTTCTCGCCCAAATCTTTCTGATACACGACGCCATCTTTGCCGACCATGAAGGTCATAATGCCAGAGTCGCGGTATTCCACCGGATAGGCGATTAATCCGAATCCCCCCGTCATTTTGCCGTTGGTGATATAGTCCTTGGCCCCGCCTTTGGCCTTGGCGCCCTGCTTGGTAAGAAGCTTGAAATAGTAGCCGCCAAACGCCTGGGCCTTGTCTCCAGCGTTCGTGTAACCGGCAGCCTTGGCAAAGTCCCGAACATCGTTTAACGGGCTGGGAGCTTGCCCTTCTGCCACCGCCCAATACAAACCATCCTGCTTGCCTTCCTCGCTGATAAATTTCTGGGCGTATTGCTTCATCTTGGCAAAATACTTTGCCTGCGCTTCAACCACCGCGCCGCTCGCTGCAATGGCGGTCAGCTCATCTTTGCCAATCCGGCGTGCCAGAATTTCGTCGCGACCCGCTGCGGTATCGAAGACCCATTGTCCAGCGGCATTCTTACCAAGTGGAATTGGGAACGGATAATTGTCCGCTCCAATCATAAGAATCTCGCCGCCAACTTTGATTTCGCGCCAGCGATGCATGTGGTTATAGGCGGCAACAAAGTCCTGGAGATTGTCTTTGTCTTTTACCGCGTCACCCGAAAACAAGGCGGTCTTGCCATCCGGGCCAAAAATTGCCAGTAGCGCTGCTTGATCGCCAGACTTTGCCGCGTCCAGAAATGCCTCTCCGGCAGCTTCCGGGGTGGCGAACGTCCTCTGTACCGTAGTTTCTGCCGCTGGTTTTTCCGGCGGCTTGCCGCACGAACTCACCCCGCCAACGATCAGTAGCAAAACTGCCGCCGACCCGCTCGCCCAAACACCCTTCATTCGCTTTTCCCGACTGCTGATCACGCGCAACATATTCGATCCTCCAAACCATCTCTTTTCGCTCTTGGTTTTTGGTCTTTTTTCGATAACTTCCAGCTACCGGCGAAATCCTCCGCCACCAAAGCCGCCTCCGCCGAACCGCCCACCGCCGAATCCGCTCGAGCCCATGCTTCCCCACCCACGGCTGCTTTCCGCACGCGAAGACCAGCCGCCCCCGCCACCAAATCCCCCTGAACCAGAGTGCCCGCTCATGCCACTGAATGCGTTCGAGCCACCCCAGCTACTGTGGTTGGACCAAGAGTCGCCAGAATGATCCGAGCCAAAATTCGAGGCGCTCTGTTTGTTCACATTCACATTGTTTCCGCTGACGTTTCTGTTGTAGTTGTTATTACTGTTGTTGCGGTTGTAGTTGGAATTATTGAATGAATTATTGTTGTAGTGATTGTAGTTGTTGTTGTAGCCGTAGCTACTGTGGTAGCCACCGTTGTAATATCCGCCATGCCACGCGGTATTTCCGTAGTAGCCCCCGCCATGATAGACGACCGCCGTTCCGTGCCAACCGCAGTTCCAACTACTGTAGCCCCAGCTGCAGCAACCCCCCGCCATCATCGCGCCAACGGCGATTCCCGCGCCAAACCCGATCACCCCGGCGGCCGCCACATCCCATCCGCTGTACGCATACGGCACGACATACGGCGTTCCGTAGATCACCGTCGGATTGTAGGTCGGCACATACACGATTTGCGGATTGGTCGGTTGAATCACAATCACGTCAGGTGACTGTTGCACCACAGTCACCTGCGGGGTGGTCTTCAGGTTGCCCGCCGCTTTTGCCTTGGCACGTAAGGTTTGGATCGCAGCCATAACCTCTGCTTGCTGATTGTGAAATGCTTCGCCGAGCGAAGAAGTCCAGGCCAAGTTCTTCGACAGATTGTCGAGCACAGACGGAAATTGCGTGAGTGCCTTTACGCTGGGATCCCACGTCTGGGTATTCACCGAAGCCATCAGCGCGGCTCCCGTCAAACTCTTGTCCTGCTGCTCGAGCCAGTACGCGGCAATCGCCACCTGATCTGGAAATGTGGATGCCGTTAAAATCTGTGCTACCAGGGAATCGGGATAAAGCGCGATCGGCGCCACCAGGGCTTGTAACTCCGCGGGGGTCTGCTGCGTTGTCTCCGTGGGATTTAGCGGTCCCGGATCGCTGGAAGTGACGGCCTGATAGCCGTAGAGAATTTGTGAGGAGGCTGCGAGAAGCACCACGCTAAGAGCCGCCGCGACGATTTTCTGAGACCTTTTTGCATTCATGAAATTACTCCCCTTGTAACCGGGAATTTACAGTGCCAAGCAAACAAACCAACACAGTGCCAGTATTGACCGCTTTCAAGAAAGGGGGAATTGTCAAAAGTACCAAGCCCGGCGCGGCTATTCGCTCCGAGATTGTTGGAAACTACCTGCGATCCTCCTGACAGGAGCCCTTCTGCATGATATAAGTGCGACCTTGGAGGCAGCACCCATGAATACACTAGCAATACTGGCCCGTGACACCCAGCACTCGGGATTCTCACAGGCAGTACCTAAAGTAGAATATAGCGAGAAGGGAAGTACCCGCAGTTGGCTATGCGCTATGGCTGTCGTTTTCCTCATGAGCCTGGTGAGTTCTGGAGTGGCGCAGGCCCAGACCGATCCGTTTGTCGGGACCTGGAAATTGGACACCGCCAAATCAACTCCCGCGCGCAAAACCGAAACGCGCATCGTCGAGTCATCCCCCACCGGACTGAAAGTCAGCGTCGACCGCACCAACGCCGACGGCACCAACCAACAGTTCAGCTATACCGCTAACTTGGACGGCAAGCCTTACCCCTTTGTCGGCAGCGCGCCCTATGGAGCCGATTCGGTCGGGGTCACGCTCGGATCATCCAACACGCTCACGTATAAGTTGTGGAGAGGCGGCAAAGTAGTTGCTAGCGGCTCTTTTGTGGTTTCACCTGACGGCAAGACGGGTACGCTCAAATCCAGTGGTACCGACGAGAAGGGTGTGAAACAGAGTAGTGTATCGATCTACACCAAGCAATAGCCAGCTCGTTCCGACCAAGCTGTCGACCGGCCGCAGTAGTTCCGCGGTCGGTTTTCCTTTATGTCGATCAAAAGTGAGCGGTAGGAATTATTTCGAATAACTTTTCAGATAATCCGGAATCGGACGATCGGCCAGGCGATTTACGTCAGGGATCGGCGGCTTGGCCACCGTTTCCAGTGGCAGCACGCCGGCCCAAACAGGCAGAGTGTAGTCTTCTTCATCGTCAACCGGTCCACCCGTGCGAACTTTAGCGGAAACTTCCTCGAGCGCGATCGACAAAACAGTTGTGGCCTTCAATTCCTGATCGGTTGGTTGACGAATATCGTCCCAGCGGCCCTTCATCACTTGTTCGGTGAAAATACGCAATGCTTCCATTTTCTCTGCGGGTTCTTCGACCAGCTTGGCCGTACCAAGAATCACGACCGATCGATAATTGACCGAGTGATGGAACGCGGAACGCGCCAGGACCAAACCATCCAGATGCGTCATCGTTATGCAAACGGGAATGCCTGCGCTAACTGTGCGCAGCATGCGGCTCGCCGCCGAGCCGTGAATGTACAAGGTTTCCTCTTTGCGCCCGTAATTCGTGGGGATGACGTAGGGCTGTCCATCTACGTTAAAGCCGACGTGGCAGACGATGCCGGAATCGAGAATCTGGTGCACCGTCTCGCGGTCGTATCGGCCGCGCTTCGGTAGTCGCTTTACTTGCGTGCGTTCTGTTGGAGTAAATTCGCTCATCTGCTCATTCTAGCGATTCGCGGGCGGAGCGCTACTGCCAACTTGGCCCTTCACCCCACCGGTGCCCGGCAAAGATGGCTGGCCTCGTTTTTGCGTGGAAAGCCACGGAATCAGGTCAGGCTCGGCAAAGGCCTCGTTCCAGACGTCGTGATCGACCTTGTGGTATTCGGTGTAGCGAAAATTAGCATGCAATTTTTTCATTTGCACCATCATCTGTCGCACCAGCGTTACAGGCACGTTTCTGTCCGCGTCACCCTGAAAAACCCAGACCGGCACCTGAACGATCGCGTCGGTGTTCGTGAAAGTATCAAAGGCAGACAACACCAGAGCGGCCGCCCAGCGTTCCGGATAAAGCTGCATTAGCGCCCAAACGCCCAGTCCGCCGAGAGATTGGCCTGCGAGGTAGATTCGATCGGGATCGATGGAGAACTCTTTTTCTACGGCGTTGAGCGCTTCAATAGCCAGCTGTAATGGCTTGCTCGGCTGATTCAGGTCGGGATCAGCCCACATTTCATTGGTGGGGCACTGCGGTACAAATACGAACACCGGAAAAGTTTTCTGATTTTCCGGACTGATCCAAAAGTGAGTGCCTTTAAGATCGTCGCGGCTGATCTGTAAAACGTTATCCGTTCCACGGCCGCCCCCGCCGTGCAGCCACACGATGAGCGGATAGCGTTGCGCCTTGGAATAGGTCGTTGGGACGTAAAGGCGATAGGGAATGCGTTCGCCTTTTTTGTTGACGAAAACATTTTTGCGGAAATCGATTTCGTCTTTGGTCATGACCGCGGCCGAGCAGAGAGAGGCAAAAAGACAGAGCACAGGGAACACCCTCGCCGCGTTTCGCAACAACGTAGGAAACTGCATGAAACTCCTTTGAAGAAGATCAAAATGCGGCACTTAGGGCTTTGCCACCGCCGATAGGGGCGGAGCGCCGCGCACCACGCGAAAACCAATATACTCCTCTGCCGGCTTGCAGTTCGAGCGAGGGTCAGAAGGACAATCGGCGCTGCCGCCTTGTGGTTTGCCCCCTCCGCCGGCCGTGACGACCCACTCGGCAACGTTTCCGCCCAGATCGAACACCGGCTGCTCCCGGTCGCTGCTCTGGCCAGAAAAAGTTCCCACCGGTTTGAGCAGCGGAGCCCGGCCCGGAAGTTCCTTCAACGTTTCGCTCAGGCGAATCGTGTCGTCGGGATTCGGCGCATAGCCGGCCCAATAGTCGAACGTATTCTCACCCTCCGTCTTCGCGTAGAGCGATTTCCCTTCCAACTCATTTGGAACGCGCCAGGCCTGCCCTGTTAGCTTGGAGAGCCAGTCGGCGTAGGATTTCGCCTGCTCGAACATTATTCCGTTCGCCGGGTAATTTTCCGTGCCAGGCTCGATTTTGTAATTTTTATCGTAGACGGCAAATTGCGCGCGGGTGACTTCAAACCTGCCGATTTCGAGATTGCCGCGCTTGACCACTTCAGGAATCAGAACGGACTTGCCCTTGCCAGCAAATGATGCGCCGTAGAAGGGGCCACTGCGCGCGATCGATTTACCTTTCAACGCGCCATCTAAGGGTGACCCGGATTTCACCGCTTCGTTCGCGGCTGGACCTTCCTTGAAGAAATATCGATCGAACCAGGCAATTTCTTCGTCGATTTTGCGCAGCTGATGGGTCAGCTTGCGCGGGCCGTGAGGCTCTCCTGGGAAAACAACAAATTTCACTGGAACTTTTTCGTGGAATTGCAGGGCACGGAAATAGGACCAGCTTTGCGCCAGAGGAACGTTGGTGTCGGCCGTGCCATGGAAAATCAAAACGGGAGCCTTTACCGTGTCGAGTTTAAAGAACGGAGATTTCTTGATGTACAACTGAGGATCTTCAAACGGCGACTTCCCGAAATAGTAAGAGTCAAAAGAATCGCCGAAATCCACATTGCCCCAATCACTGATCCATTCAATATCGCCCGCGCCAACGCTGGCCACTTTGTAGCGCGAGGGATAGGTCACGAGTAGGCTTGTTGAAAGAATGGAGCCGTTGGACCAGCCAAGCGTGGCCACTTTGTCCGGATCGACCTGGCCCCGGCCGATCAGGTAGTCCACGCCCATGTTAATGTCCGGCGTTTCCAGATCGTAATACTTTCCGCAACAGATCGATTCCGCCCATTTCAGGCCGTAATTGTTACTGCCGTGATAGTTCGGGCGGAGAATGAAAGCGCCACGCTCGGTGAGAAGTGGAATTGGGTAGGCCCAGGACACATTCCAGAAATCCTTGTCCGAGCCCATTGGCCCACCGTGGATCGCAGTGATGAGGGGATATTTCTTGCCCGCTTCATAATGGACGGGGTAGTAGAGAATTCCCTCGACGTCTTCGTCGCTCGAACCCTTCCAGCGGATAATTTCGCTTTTTGCAAATTCGCGATTCTCAACCAGATTTTCATTGAGCTTGGTCAGTTGCACGGGGGAGACAATCTTGTTGCCGTCGAGCTTGGCGCCAAAGATTTGCGGCATCTGGCTGGCTGTCGAATACAAGTACGCAATGGTCTTGCCGTCATCGGTCAATTCATACGTCATGATGTTTTTGGCGTGCTGGCCTTCAAGAGAAGCCTCGCGTTTCCATCTCCAGCCTTCTCCCAATTTTTCGCGGGAGTAGTGAACCGTCTCAAAGCGCACCCCGGCCGCCAGCCCGACAATCAGTCCGTCATTGGTAGGCACCAGCCCCGAACCGATACCGTTTTCCCAATCCAGCGGAACCTCGAAACTCTTGCCGCTCGTCAAATCATAAAAATAGAGTAGTTCGATAGAGGCGGTCAGAAACTTTGGGTCGTGCGAAAAAGGCGCTAGGAAATAAAAACCGGAACCATCCGGTGTCCAATCGAACCGGCTGGGGCGGATTCGGCCTTCCGTAAGGATCTGCTTTTCCGAGCCATCCGCCAGGTTATGCAGAATCGTGACGGGAGGAACTTTCTGGTCGAATGTATAGTGCAGGCTCTGGGCATGCTCCGCCGAAACGATCTTGCCGTCCCTGGAGACTGCCCAATTGCGAATCCAGTCGGTGTTGCTCGTGAGGCGTGTGGTCTTCTTATCCTTTACGTTCATCTTGAAAAGGCGAACCGGAGGTTCGTGCTCGGAATCATCGACAACTTCGGAATCATCTTTCCGTTTTTTCTGAGCTTGTTCGTAAGCGCTGGGATCTTCCTGTGCACTAAAAATAATGGTTTCTTTGTCAAGCCAACCGACTTGACGGGGTGCGCGGATCAGGTCAGAGAGCGGATAAGGCTCGCCGCCGTGCGCACCTATCAACCAGATTTGCGTGCTGGCAGTGTCTGGCTTGGCTTCCGGGCGCGGCTTGTTGCTGAGGAAGGCGATCCATTCGCTGTCCGGAGACCAGGCGAAGGAGGAATTGCTGTTCGCTCCGCGCGTAAGTTGAATTTCGCGAGTTTCCGTAAGGCTGGAAAGATAGATGTTCGATACCCGCGCATCTTTCTCTTTGTCGCTAGTCGAGAGCACCCAGGCGAGCCATTTACCGTCCGGGGAAATCCGGAATTGCTGGATCGTTTCGGTCTGGATGATGTCTTCGGCTGTCCAGGGCTCGGTTTTTGGAGCTGATTTGTTATCATCGGCGGCGCGGGAAGTCAGCAAGCCAAAGCAAAGCGCGAAAAACACGAGTGCCAGAATGCCATTCGGGCGCATGAACCTCACCTTTGATCTGAAGTGCAGCTTGAAACAACTAACTTACCCCACCCTACGCCGGAAAAGCATAGTGCAATTGACGCCGAATGGGAATGGTGTAGGCTCGGTACTCCGAAGGAGAAGGCCAACCATGACCGCTGCCAAACCAGTGTTCAGTAAAGAGACGTTCTCATTTTTGCAGGATCTCAAGCGGAACAACAAAAAGGTGTGGATGGAGGCGAACCGCGAACGATATCAAGCCGCACTCGTCCGGCCCTTCCGGAAGTTGCTGGAAGCGACGAGTCAGCCCATCTTGCAAATAGACGAACGTTTTGATGTGTGCGGCAGGAAAAACTTCTCACGGATCAATCGGGATATACGATTCGCGAAAGATAAGACCCCGTATCGGGCGCAGATGTATCTGAAGTTTTCTGTCCGAGGCAGGGACGAACGGGAAACCGGGGAGTTGTATATTGGACTGTCAGCGGAAACGGTGACCGTGGGATTTCGGATCTATACCGGAGCGAAGCGCAAGGATTCGGCCTTGGCGATGGTTGCCGAACCGAGAGTCGCCAATAATCCCCAGTGGGTGGCGGGGCAAAAAAGAAGGCTGGGAAAGAAATATGAGAGTTACTGGTATGCAATGGAAAAAGGAGAATGGAGGAAGCGAGAAGGCTGGCCGACCGGGGCGGAAGACTGGAAACGTATCCGAGGGTGGATCGTGCGCCGGAAAATGAAGCCCTCGGCAGCGGTTAGGCCCGATTTCCCGAGGGAAGTGGGCAAGGCGCTTCAAGAGGTCTACCCCTTGCTGAAATTTACCAGCTTGGGGGAGTAGCCCGAGAGCTCTCCTACACTATGTTAGTTCTGACGATTACGTCGAGAGCCCGGTTTGGGTAGGCTCTGGGGTAAGTCGGGAGCAAGGCCCCTTCGCGCTCAGGGTCGCCTAGCTTGGCTCTGCCCATCCGAGGTTTTGCAGCCGATCAGTTTTGACGGAAAGGAATAGGAGGATGAAGATGAAACGCGCGGGTGCCGCTCTAGTTCTGTTGTGGTTTTTTGTAGCGAGTTTAGTCAGTGCCGATACCCTGAAACTGACAAATGGACAGATAGTTTATGGCGTCTTTATGGGCCGCGCAAACGATGCGATTCAGTTTCTGGGACCCGATGGCACCACAAAGTCGTATCCAACGGCGCAGGTGGCGTCGCTCGCGTTTGGTCCGATTCCCTCTCCCGCGCAACAGGCGGCCATGGCGGCCCCTCCCGTGCCGACCGAAACGACCGTGCCCGTAGGAACCTTTATACTGGTGACGATGACAGAGACCTTGGACACCAGCACAGCGCAGCCTGGTCAGGTCTTCACCGCGACACTGGCCACAAACCTTGCCGCAAATGGATACGTCGTTGCCCGCCAAGGGACGACGGTGTATGGCACGGTGGTGGAAGTCTCCTCGGCGCGGCGCCTGTTCGGCAAGTCCAAAATTTCCCTGCAGTTGACGCAGATTGTAATCAACGGAAACCCCGTTCCGATCACCACAGACACGTACGATTCCGATGGAAAGAGTTCCGGCGGGCGTACAGCGCGAAGACTGCTCGGTGGCGCAGGACTAGGCGCTGGCATCGGCGCAATCGCCGGGAACGCGGGGGAAGGCGCAGCGATCGGAGCGCTTTCGGGAGCTTTTTTCTCCGTCATACAGCGCGGAAATCAAGTGCAAATTCCCGTCGAAGCACAGTTGGACTTCACGCTCACGCAACCGGTTACCTTGCCAGTACCCGCGATCCACTGATCGGAATTCAATTCGGAGGTATTTATGAGAAATCGATTCGCAATTGCTACCGCGGCGGCACTGATTCTTTCCTTGGGCATTTGGGCGCAGGAAAAGCAGGTGCAGGACCCGGCCGAGAGCAAACAACTAAACATGCAGGCGTATATCGGGCTGCTGCGGACCGATTTGCAGGTGTCCAAGCGCCTGGTGATCAAGGAATCGATGCAGCTCGATGACAAGCAGGGCGAGCTATTTTGGCCGCTCTATAACCAATATGATGTCGAGCAAACCAAGCTGGCGGACGAAAAATTAGCGCTCATCGAGGCTTACGCCCACGATTTCCTGACAATGAATGATCAAAAGGCTGACCAATTGGCCAACCAGGCGTTACTGCTTGAGGATAAACGGTTGGCATTGCGTAGAAAGTATTACGAGTTGATGAAAAAGTCGCTGCCGACCACGGTCGTCGTGCGATTTTTCCAGTTGCAGAACCAGATCGATCTGATCGTCGATCTCCAGATCGCTTCCCATTTGCCGATCATCGAGGAAGCCCCCCCGAAGCAATAAGCCTACCGGTCCGCAGTTCCAAGCGCATGAAACTTGTCATCGCTCGGCCCGCTCGTATTTTGAGCAGGCGGGGGGATCTGCTCTGCTCCTGATTGAATGCAAAAATTGACGAGCAGCGAAGACTCGCATAGGATGCAGACGCACCCAGCCGGATTCTCCCGACAATTGCGGTATTCTTCGGCGCTGCAACTGGACATGAAGCTTTTGCTGAAAACTCTGGCGTGGATTGCTGTGGGACTGCTCGGTGCAGGCGCGCTTGCCTCGATTGCATTCCATCGCGGCGAGCCCATCAACGCGACTTGGTTTGTAGTGGCGGCAGTCTGTTGCTATGCCGTGGCCTACCGCTTCTACTCTGCGTTTATCGCGGCGAAATTGCTGGCACTCGACAACACCCGTGCCACTCCCGCCGAGCGCCACGAGGATGGCCGCGATTTTGTTCCCACCAACAAATGGGTCCTCTTCGGGCACCACTTTGCGGCTATTGCCGGACCGGGCCCACTGATCGGACCAACGCTAGCCGCACAGTTTGGTTATTTGCCGGGCACCCTCTGGCTGATTTCCGGCGCGGCTCTCGGTGGCTGTGTGCAGGACTTTGTGATTTTGTTCTGCTCGATCCGTCGCGACGGAAAAACTCTGGGCCAGATGGTGCGCGAAGAAGTGAGCGAACGCGGGGGACTGGTTTCGCAGCTCGCGGTGCTGGCGATTATGGTGATTCTGCTTGCGGCTGTAGCCCTGATTATCGTCAACGCACTGAAATCTTCGCCATGGGCCACCTTCACGCTGGCGATGACCGTGCCGATCGCCATGCTCCTTGGCCTCTACCTCCGCTACTTTAGGCCGGGACGTGTGCTGGAAGCTTCGCTACTTGGTGTGACGCTGGTTTTGTTTGCAGTAGTCGCCGGGCAGTGGGTTGCCGATTCGGCTTCTTGGTCCCGGGCGTTCACCCTAACTGGCGCAACATTAGCATTCGTGTTGATCGCCTACGGATTTGCGGCCTCGTCGATGCCCGTATGGCTGCTGCTGGCCCCGAGAGATTATTTGAGCGCATTTATCAAAGCCGGAGCCATTTTTTCGCTAGCGGCTGGAATCCTCGTCGTGCGGCCCCTGGTGCTCATGCCGCCGTTGACAAGATTTGTGGATGGCACGGGTCCTGTCTTTGCCGGCAAAGTCTTCCCATTTTGCTTTATTACCATTGCGTGCGGAGCCGTGAGCGGATTTCACTCTTTGATTGCCAGCGGCACAACGCCAAAAATGATTCAGCGCGAAACTCACGCGCGGTTTATTGGCTACGGGGCGATGCTGCTGGAGTCGTTTGTGGGAGTGATGGCGATGGTGGCCGCATGCGCCATGCCTCCAGGCGTCTATTTCGCGATCAATAGCCCCAGCTCGATTGTGGGATCGGCGCCCGAGATAGCGACTGAGACGATTTCCAGTTGGGGGTATCCCGTAACAGCAGAAACCATGGCCCGACTGGCGCATTCCGTGGGCGAGTTAACGCTCTTCAATCGTGCAGGAGGCGCGCCATCGCTTGCCGTCGGCATGGCGCAGATCTTTTCGAACACCATCGGCGGCGAACGGCTACTGAGTATCTGGTACCACTTCGCAATCATGTTCGAAGCGCTGTTCATACTCACGGTGCTTGATGCCGGAACGCGTGTTGGCCGCTTCATGGTGCAAGAATTGCTGGGACGAGTCTGGAAGCCAATCGGCCGCATGAACTGGCTTCCCGCAATATTGCTGTCGAGCGCCTTGATTGTGGCGTCCTGGGGATACTTCCTCTATCAGGGTGTAGTCGATCCGCTCGGAGGAATTAATTCCTTGTGGCCGCTATTCGGCATCTCCAACCAATTGTTGGCGGCCGTGGCGCTGGTGCTGGCCACGACGATATTGATGAAGATGGGGCGCAGGAAATGGATCTGGGTCACACTGCTGCCCATGACGTGGTTGATCGTTGTGACCATGACCGCCAGTTACGAAAAAGTCTTTAGCCCAAATGCGCGCTTGGGATTTTTGGCAAATGCCGGGGCGCTGGCAGCCCAAATGGCCGCGGGCAAAATCCCCGCCACGAGAATTGCGGAGACCGAGCGCCTCATCTTTAACCAACGCCTCGACGCCACGGTGACAGTCGTTCTCGCTACCATGATTCTCGTGCTCTTGGGGGAGGCCCTCGTGCAGTGGTATGCGATTTTGCGTAAGAGGACGGAAGTGGTGTTGCGCGAGACTCCTTATGTGGCCTCACAATCGGTGGAGGGCGACTGATGCGAAGAATCGGGAAGCAAGTTCGTGCCAACTGGAACGCTTTGTGGCGCGGAATAAGGCAATGGAGCGGTGACGCCGCGTATGAAACCTACGCGCAATGCGCCGCCCGGAGCGGAAAATCCCCCCAGTTATCGGCTTCGGAATTTTATGTCGAACAGTTGAACCGGAAGTATTCAGGTCCTAGTCGTTGCTGCTGATTGTTCAATTTTCAAATGGAAGATTGCAGACAGAATGGCTTCGGAGTTAAAGTCGAGTTTCAGGCAAACTGCACTGAATCGATGGCTTGCCGAAAGGCCTTCACCGCGGTTGGAGAGGCGGTCGCGCTTATCCTTGGCGTGGCCGCTCTAGAGAAAGTCCTCGCTTAAAATAATCGGACAAATCGAGTTGGTTCGTCAGCCTGCCCTGACCCAGTCACCGGTGACTCTGTTCTGTAGCCCGCACCAAGCAATTGTTTAGCGCGTCAAAGAAGTTCCTGCTCTTCGATAGGTTTCTGCAGCGACACTTTGTGCAAGATTTTCACCTTGTGCTTCCGGATTCCGCTGAGGATGGCTCTTCGCGTTTCCAGTGGCAGCGCTTCGGGCGGAAAGACGCCTGCACTCTCCAGTGGAAAATTCTTGATCACCAGTGCCGCAACGTGAGCCGTGGCGTAAGCGACGGGAGTCGTGAACAGTCCTTGCTGCCGGATCTGATAGAGAGTGGGAAAAATGGCGTCGCTGCGAATCAGCATCGTCCCATCCTCCCGCCCGTGCCGCCCTTCGACCAATACCGTGAAGGCAAATCGAGCGTTTTGCAGAATGCCTCGCTTTATAAGCGATGCGATGGCTCGCGGAGAAGAAGTTTCCGGAAAATGGCGACGGGTCATTCCTCGCGAACGCGAAAGCTTCCCGGCCTTGTGCCAGCGCCGCAGGCGATCGAATTCGTTGCCGCCGATTTTCACTTCGAGGTCCCGCATGGGAACGAAATAGGGGAGCGTTGCGACTTCGTCCTGCGCGGCAAGAACGACGCGTGCGGCGCCGATGGGTTCCGGGAAGCGAAATGTTTCCAGTTCGGAAAATCGCTTGGCAATTTTGAATTTTCCGCCCCGATAAATTCGCGGGTGGGAAATCGCTTCGTCGTAAGCGACCTCAGGTGACCATTGTGAAATCGGATCGGCACTTTCGCTGCTTTCGTACAAATAAATGCGCACGGAATGCACTTCGTCCAGTTGCTCGGCGGCACGTTTGACCAAAAGATTGGTAAGGCCTGGAGCTGCTCCGGTATTAATCAGTGCCGCCCGATTCTTTTCCTTGAATTTCTTGTCGTAGCGCAATTGCTCGGACTTGAATGGATGTCGTGTTAGGTGCGAGCTGAGGTCGACGTAGTGCGCCCGCAAACGGAGCGCCGCGCGTAGTACACGTTCATTGAAGACCGAGGCAGTCGCGTTCACGATGATGTCGCAGCCCTTGGCCGTGCGAACGATCGCGGGAAGATTGCGCGCATTGACTGGCGCAATCGCGATGGTGGACTTCATGCCCAAAAAGCGGCGAGCACGAGCAGCATTGCGATCGCCACACCACACATCATGGCCTTGCCGCTCAAGAAGTTGTGCCAGGAGAGAGCCGGTGGCTCCTGCACCCAGGACGAAAATTCGCATGATTTTAGGAAACTTTAGCACAATCGGTCGCCTTAAATACGGTAGGTGTGCGGCGGGAAGGCCCAATTGCACAACGTTTCCCTGCGGCGTAAACTGAACTGGTAACTCCGACTCTGTGGACCTACGGGAGAGACATCCCACGGCAACAGGGCGAGGCGAGCAGGTAGCAGTCGCCGAGGGTTCAGTTGGAAACGCCTGGGCCTCCCGCTTACGAGCAGAAATGCGCGACGAGCTTGGAAAGGAGCCGATTAGCTGAAAATCTACGGATTTTCGGCGATGGCCCGATTCCATGGCGAATCGGGTTTTTGCTTTTTGGGGTGGTCGCTGAGGGTAGCCTTATCTTGAAGGCGACTGGCCAAGGGGTCAAGCTCGGCGCGGTGTGCGACGTAGTCTTTCGTCAAACAAAGATGAGTCTTTACGACCAATTCGGCCGCCAAATCCTGGACCTGCGGATTTCCATCACCGACCGCTGCAACTACCGCTGCGTCTATTGCCGTTCGGCCGATCCGGAAAATTACCAGGCCCATGACGAAATTTTGAGTTGGCCCGAGCTGGAGCGTTTGGCGCGCATTTTTGTCGGTCTCGGAATCAGAAAGATGCGCGTGACCGGCGGCGAACCGCTGGTCCGCGAAGGCGTGGAAGAGTTTATCGGGCGGCTGAGTGCACTGGGCGTCGCGGATTTGTCGATGACCACCAACGGCCATCTGTTGGCGGAGCGCTGCGAACGCCTGCAAGCCGCGGGTTTGCAGCGAATCAACGTCAGCCTCGATTCGCTTGACCCCATCAAATTTGAGAAGATCGTGCGCGTCCGCTCCTATGACAAAGTAATGCATGGAATCGAGGTCGCGCAGAAAACACGGCTGGCTCCGGTAAAGGTAAATGCCGTGCTTGTGCGTGGGTTGAATGACGACGAAATCGAACCCTTCGCGCTGTTTGCGCGCGAGCGCGGCGTGGTCATGCGTTTCATCGAGTTTATGCCGCTCGATGCCGACCGCCACTGGTCGCGCAATTTGGTCGTGCCTGCGGCCGAAGTGCTCGAGCGCATCAACCGGCAGTGGCCACTTGAACAGATTCCCCACAATCAGAGCGAAACCGCACGCAAGTATCGCTTCCGGGATGGAGCACCGGGAGAGATCGGTTTAATTGCTCCGGTGACCCAAGCATTCTGCGGTCATTGCTCGCGCATCCGCCTCACCGCTGACGGTAAACTCCGTACCTGTTTGTTCAGCAAAGACGATCACGACATGCGTGGCTTGCTACGGGGCAAGGCAAGCGACCGACAAATCGAGGATTGGATCAAATCGGTAGTCATGGAAAAGGAGGAAGGGCACCGGATCAACGAGCCGGGATTCCTCCCACCCTCGCGCACGATGGTTTTTATCGGCGGATAAGACACGGAGCAAGTTTGCTTGGGGGAGAAGTAAGCTCCGCTGCCCAGCTGGCGGCGTTTCAAAGCAATTCTGGTAAATCTCACCAAAAGGCTTAAAATTCATCTAGGACGCTAACCCGGGAGCAACGACGAGTAACAAACATGCCGAGCCTCACGCAAATTTCGAAAAGCTCATTAGCCGGAACCGCCCAACCGGCAACCCTGCTCGCGCCCGAAATTGAAAAGGGCGTTGGCTGCGACTTCGACTCTTATTTACTCGTCCCGGACAACACCCTGGACGATCGCATCGCGGCGGCAAAGGCGAAACTCGGCAAAGACGTTGTGATCTTGGGCCATCACTACCAGCGCGATGAAGTGGTGAAATTCGCTGATTTTCGCGGTGATTCCTTGAAGCTTTCGCAGCAGGCTTCCGAGACAAATGGAAAGTACGTGGTCTTCTGCGGCGTGCACTTTATGGCGGAAAGCGCGGACATCCTGCGGCGGGATAAGCAGATTGTGGTTCTGCCGGATTTAAGCGCAGGCTGCTCCATGGCGGATATGGCTGATATCGGTCAGGTGGAAACCTGTTGGAGCGAACTGGACGAGGTGCTCGATAGTAGCAAGATTATTCCGGTCACCTACATGAACTCCACGGCGGCGATCAAATCGTTCACGGGCGAACACGGCGGCTCAGCTTGTACCAGTTCCAACGCCGAAGCAGTGATGAGGTGGGCGTTCACGCGGGGCGAGAAAATCTTGTTTTTGCCAGACGAGCACTTGGGACGCAATACCGGTTACCGCATGGGAATCCCGCTCGACAAAATGATCGTCTGGGATCCCTACGAGGAAAGGGGCGGTAACGCCCCGGAAGATTTGCGCAACGCTCGAGTGATTTTGTGGAAGGGATACTGCTCGGTGCACCAGCGGTTTTTGCCGGAGCATGTGGTCCGCGTACGCCAAGAGCATTCGGGAATTCGCGTCATCGTTCATCCGGAGTGCCGCTTCGAAGTAGCGCAAATGGCCGACGAGATTGGCTCGACTGAGGGCATCATTCGTTCCATCCTAGCTTCGCCTGCGGGCAGCCAATGGGCCGTTGGCACAGAATTGCATCTGGTGAACCGGCTGGCGAAAGAATTACCGGACCGCAAGGTTATCTCTCTCGATTCCAGCATGTGCGTTTGCACCACGATGTTTCGCATCACCCCGGCGCATTTACTGTGGGCGCTCGAAAATCTTGCCGCGGGCAAGGTGGTGAATCAGATTTCCGTGGATGAACGCACCCGGCATTTCGCAAAGATTGCGCTGGACAGAATGTTGTCTCTCAATTGATCTGGGGAACGGGTTGGAGAGCGGGACGGAGCACGCATGGCTGACAATGACGACGAACAGGATGAGCTGCCAGAGCCAGAGGCCCCGCAGCGGTTATTTTCGCTGACCGAAGCGGAACGAACACGCCGCGAGTTGGAACCGTTTTTGATTGAAGCGATTGACGCGCGCAAAAAAGTTGCGGAACTCGAGCAGGATTTACACGCGGTCTCCACGCGCATTCTGATGATGGGCGGCGTCCTCGTGCCCTACGCGAAGTTGGCGCAGAAAAGAATGGAGCATCAGGCTCTGGCCGAAGTCATGAAATCGAATCTGGAAAAAATACTTGCCACCGGTTGCTTGATCAAGGATTTGGATGTGGGACTGCTCGATTTTCCTTCGGTGATCAACAACGAGGAAGTTTATCTTTGCTGGAAACTTGGCGAGGACCGGATTCGCTATTACCACCGTCAGGACGAAGGTTACGGCGGCAGAAAGCCGATCGACCCGCGCGATTTGGGTCCCGGCGATCAGGTTCAATAAGTCCTCGGGGATCTCTCTGCCCTCTCTGCTCGATCTTTCTCTTCGGAATCCGTTCTTCTCCAATATTGTTCCATAAAGGGGAGTGGCTGAAAAAATGACCGAGAATAGACTGAAAGACTCCGCCAGCCCCTATCTTCGTTCCGCCGCACATCAACCGATCAATTGGTACGAATGGGGCGAATGCGCCTTCGAAGAAGCCAAATCGACCGACAAACCGATTCTCCTCGATATCGGGGCGGTCTGGTGCCACTGGTGCCACGTGCTTGACCGGGAGAGCTACGAGAGTCCCGAGATCGCAAAAATTATCAACGAGTATTTTGTCCCGGTAAAAGTGGATCGCGACGAACGTCCCGACGTCGATTCGCGCTACCAGTCCGCGATCAGCGCCATTAGTGGCCAAGGGGGTTGGCCGCTTACGGGCTTCCTGATGCCCGATGGAAAGCCCTTTTATGGCGGCACGTATTTCCCGCCGGAAGATCAGGGCGCCCGCCCGGGATTTCGCCGCGTGCTACTGGCTGTCGCCAACGCCTTCAAAAATAAGCGCGACGATCTCACGAAGACGGCCGTCGCCGTCTCCGAAGCCGTGACCAAGGCCGAAGCGTTCTCCGGCGCCCGCGGCGAATTTACCATCGGCATAGTCGAAGCGCAGTTAAGCTCAATCACGCAGTTGTTTGATCTCCGCAATGGAGGATTCGGGACAGCTCCGAAATTTCCGCACGCTTCGGCGGTCGATTTAATTCTGGAGCGTCACCGCCAGACAGGCCAAAAGCATCTCCTCGCGATGGCAGAAACGACGCTAGAAAAAATGGCCAAGGGCGGTGTCTACGACCAGCTCGCCGGTGGCTTCCATCGCTATTCCGTCGACGAACGCTGGCTCGTGCCGCACTTCGAGAAGATGAGCTACGACAATTCCGAACTGCTCAAGAATTATCTGCACGGTTGGCAGACCACCCAGGATCCGATTTTGAAGACAACCGCTCTGGGGATTATCAGCTGGGTAAATGAACTGCTCTCCGATCAGGAATTGGGCGGATTCTATGGCAGTCAGGATGCTGATTATTCGCTCGACGACGATGGTGACTATTTCACTTGGACAGTAGAAGAAGTAAGAAGCGCCCTAACGAGTGAGGAAGTCCGCGTGATGGAGCTGTATTACGACGTCGAACCCCACGGCGAAATGCATCACAATCCTGCAAAGAATGTTCTGTGGATTGCGCGAGACGCCACGGAAATTGCGCGCACGCTCGGCATTGCAGAAAGCGTGGTCGGCCAGACGATTGCCAATGGCAAAGAGAAAATGCTCAGGGCGCGGCTCCGACGACCGACTCCTTATATTGATAAGACGATGTACGTCAGTTGGAACGCCATGTTTGTCTCTGCGTACCTTGACGCGGCGAATCTTTTGCCGGGACCTAGTAGTGCAAACTGCCGATCGTTCGCGGTCAAAACGTTGGACCGCATGCTCCAGGAGGCATGGGGCGACGACTCCGGATTTGCCCACCGCATCGGCGGACCGGCGCTGCGGGGCTCGCTCGACGATCAAGTGTTTGGCGTTCTCGCGCTGCTTGACGCCTATGAAGCGACTCTCGACGGCAAATATTTTCGCGCGGCGCAACGCACAATGGATATTGTCATTGAAAAATATGGCGACACCTCTTGCGGAGGATTTTTCGACCGCGCTTCCGATGCTCCTCCCATGGGTGGCCTGGAGGTTCGCCGCAAACCGTTCCAGGATTCGCCCACACCTGCTGGAAACTCCGTGGCTGTGATTGCACTCACGCGCTTGCATGCCTACACCGACCTCCAGAATTACGTTGACTGGGCGAAAAAGACGCTGGACAGCTTCGCAGCAGTCGCCCCCCAGTACGGAATGTTCGCGGCCACATACGGCCTGGCGGCTATCTTGTTTGCCGAGCATCCAACGCAGGTGGTCATCACTGGCTCCCTAGGCGACCGAAATGCGCAGAAGCTCGAAGAAGCGGCACACGGCGTGTTTCGCTTCGGCAAAGCCGTTCTGCGCGTAACGCCAGAGACTTCGCTGGGGAATTTGCCCGGAGCCCTCGAAGCAACGTTGCCCCATTTGCCCATGGACAAGGCTGCTGCGCTTGTCTGCTCCGGCAGCGCGTGTCTGCCGCCAGTTGCCGATGCGGACTCACTCCAGAAAATATTGCGCGGTGGCGCTGCGGGAATCGCGGCGCGCTAGGGAAAAAGCGGAACTCTCTTCCGCTCCCGACTTATTTCTTCGGGCGCGATTCTGGCGGCACCAATCCATTCAAGCGGTAGTACACCACAATCTGCCCGTAGTGCTCGTTGGCGTGGGCAATCAAGTCGTACCCCAGCACATCGGTCCGATACATCTGCGAACCAAGCTGCACTGGCTTGGCCATCCCGGCATCGCCCTGCGCCTTGATCAGTTCCGCGCCTTCATCAAAACACTTCTTCACAAAGACCACTACTTGCGCTCGCGTCTTCAGTTGCGACATATCGGGATCGTCCTTCGGCAGTGGCTTTCCGAGTACTGGATTAATGAAGTAATACTGACCTTGGGCGGCGTGCAACAGCTGGCCGACCCACGAGCGCATCTCGGGCTTCGGCTTGTAGTCGTATTTGTCTTCGGGCATGTCTTCCGCAATCGCAATCAGCCTTCGCCCAATGTCATTCCATTCTTCCAACAGGGCAGCGGAAGGCCCCGCAGCAGGCTTGGGAGCCGCGGCGGGCTTCATATCTTGCGCGCGAGACGGCAAAGCTGTAGAACACGCAGCCATCAGTACGGCCACGATGAATGTGAATCGTTTCATTCTCTTCTCCTTAAACGAGGCTAGACAGACCGAAGGATCCCCAATACCTCATTAGAGACGCAAATGAGTGTTGGAAGTTTCCGCCATACCGCACCGCGAAGCAAGCGGCTTGGGTAGGGCAGACATCGTACGACGATAGGAAGGGGGTTCAAGCGCGGAAACTGGGAGCGAGGAGCGGTATCCCGAGGCCAGTTTACTCGCTGTAAGCACCGGGCGATCTCCCCGGATGGATTGCTCAGGGCATGGTAAGCTTAAGAGATGCCGCTGAGGGGGCCGTGGAATTGACCTGGGTATTGACGCGCTTCGTTGTGCTTCTGGCGATCATGACGCTGCTTTTCCGTTCGCAGCGGTTCTGGTACCGCGGGCTGTGGAGAGTTACCTCGCACTGGGGCCGGATTTGGCTGCGGGTTGGCGTGCGAGTGATCTACTTGTCGGGCTGGGTGGCCATTATTCTGGCCCTAGCCGATGGCCTCCGCCAGGACCACGGACGAATTTTGCCGAATCACTCTCCTGTCGCCTCGCTTACCGGCCTTTGGTTTGCCAGCGCCCTCGCTGGTTATCTGGCCGTGCAAGCGGTGCACGCCATTGAATGGGTTTGGCACAGGGTCCATAGAAAAACTGCCGCGATCCACGCTTCCAGGCCAAGCGCGCTCGCCACTCACCATCCCACCGTCCCGGATTTTGTACCCGATCCTTCCCGCCGTACCTTCTTCCGCACCGCAAGCGTCGTTGCGGGAGCCGCTCCGTTTCTGGGCGTGATGTATGGCTATGCGGCCGAACGCTTGCGCTACGAAGTGCGCCGCATTGAAATTCCCCTCTCCAACTTGCCTTCGCAAATGGACGGCATGAGCATTGCCCAGATCAGTGACATTCACTTGAGCGGCTATATGACCCGCGAATCGGTTCGCCGCGCCGTCGATATGGCGAACGATCTCGGTGCCGATCTCGCTGTTGTGACTGGAGATTTGATTACCGGCATCCACGATCCACTCGCGGATTGCGTCGACGAAGTGCGCCGTCTCTATGCGCCGCTCGGTGTTTACGGCTGCAATGGCAATCATGAAATCTACGCGCGCGCCGAGGATTTGGCTGAAAAACTTTACCAGCAGGCTGGGATGAAAATGCTGCGCCGCGAAAGCGCGGTTATCCATTACAAAGGCGGCCAACTTAACCTGATTGGCGTCGATTACCAGCGCGAACGCATGCCCAGCGGACGCAAACTACAGCTGCTGGCAAATGTCGAGCCCCTCGTGCGCCGCGACATGCCGAACATTTTGCTTTCCCATAATCCCAACGCATTTAATCGCGCAGCAGAGTTGGGCGTCGAATTGACCCTCGCCGGCCACACCCACGGCGGCCAAGTGAAAGTCGAGATTCTAGATGTTAGCCTGAGCCCGGCGCGGTTCATCACCGATTACATCGCTGGCCTCTATCACCGCCCCTTCTTAATGCCCGACGTGCCAATACGCATGGGTGAAACCATCAAGCTTATGCCAAACGCCCCCAACGGCTTGTCGGCCTTGTATGTTAACCGAGGCTTGGGCACCGTTGGCGCCCCGGTTCGCCTTGGCGTCCCTCCCGAAATCACTCACATCGTTCTTCGCCGCGCCTGAGCGTGCCCTGCAGTTCACCCCTTCGGGTGGAATTTTCTTCTCGGTAGTCAGTTCTGTAAGGCCTCGTCCACCATTCTGAAGTAGTGAACCGCTAAAGGCCTACACGCTCAGAACCGGAATCGGAACGGCGCAAATAATTCCGTACCCGTGCGTGCGCAAATTCCCTCCATACGGGTAACTGCCGGTGACCAGCAAATCCGCATTGGTCCGCTCTACAGCCTGACTGAGAGTCTTCGGCACGTCACCGCTGCCGATGAAAACTTCTGCCTTGATGCCCGTGTCTTGTTCAAGTCTTGCCACCCGCCGGGAAGCGTCCCGAACCAGCGCCTCTTTCCATTCCTGGTCTTCGTGCCAGCCGCCTGGTCCCCAAATGTTTACTCCCGCCGTAACATGTGCCACCGTAAGCCGCGCATTAAACTCGGAGGCCATCCGCGCGCCCCATAACAGCGACTTGTCACTTCGCGGACCCAGATCAACGGCGCTTAGGACGCTGCGAATGGCAAATGGCTCGGCCGGTCGAGTGGGTTCTGCCAAATCTTCGATGTGCGCGCCGGTCCAGAGCGGGCACTCCGCCCGGCCAAACACTCCTGCCGTCACCGAACCCAGCAGAAATTGCTCGAACGTGAACCCGTGCGACGGCATCATGATCAAATCCACCTTTTCGGTTTGCGCCTGCCGCACGATCGATGCGGCCGGATCGCCGCCGTCCAGCAGGCACTGGATCGCCAGTCCCTCTAGTTCCTTGGCAAGCGATGTGTCCTTCGCGTGTTGCGCTGCTCGCTCAACTTCCGTCAGCATGGGCCATTCTACCGGCCCACTCCCGGGCCGCGGAACTCCTGCTCTGTGACTGAGTTCCGTCACGACGTGCAGCATTACGATCTGCGCCTTGAAATGTCGCGCCAGCATGGCAGATTGATGGATCACGCCCAGCGAAACATTCGGATAATCGATCGGCAGAAGAATTTTCTTGATGCTCGACATCTCGCATTTATCGTATTCCTCTCTAGCCACCAGCACAATCATTGACCTCAGTCGCGCCAGTTGGCTGTCACTCCCGATGGAACGCTTTAAACCGGAATGAGTAGCCCACGCCAATAAAATGATCCACGGCGGCCGGCGTCAATCCCACGCCGATGTGAAAATCCAACTGCTGCTGTTGCCGCTTTCCGAGCTTCAGCGCTGATCCGAAGTGAATCAACTGCCGTGTCCCCCCGCGCTCCGGAAAGTCGCCCACGTATTCGACAAACGCATCCCACGGCCCGGTCAATTGGCGGTCTAGTAGAAACGTGGCTTCACCCGTCAGATTGTGCGAGTGCTCCTCTGTGGGGCCATACAAGGAAAGCATTCCCGCCGCCGTCCATTTGGAAGACAGCGCGCGCGACCACGCCACCTGCAAGCCGGGATCGTATCCGCCACTCGATACGCGGTTTGCTCCGGTCGGGAAGCTCACAAACACGGTTGCGGACACATCGAATTTTCCGGGCAACGGACCAAGCTGCTCTTTGAATCCCAGCGCCAGGTCGCCGAATCCCGATCCAACACCGCTGCCGCTCAAGTTGTAGTAATAATCTGGCACGTACAGCCGCAATTCGGTCCTCTGTAGAATTCCAAAACGCACTAAAGTTTCAGACCCGTCGGCAATGTTCTGTCCTTGATTGTTTGTTGCCAGGAAGCCGTTCTCAGCCTGAAGGCTGCCCACCGGCACGACAATACTGGAGTTGGTTACCGCTGGCCGATCCGTGGCGATCGGGGGTGTTTCTGGCGCGCTGGTGGTCGCAGCCTGCTCCCGGCCACGGGTCGGCAGAAGTCCTACAAAGAGGAGTGTCAGCAGCGTGGGGGCAAGACGAGTGAGCATTGTTGGTTGAGGTCTCCCGTATCCGCCTTTTCGATGAAAATTGATTTCCTGAAGTAGCAAGCTTTCGTTGATGGCGACGAAAATAACACAAGTGTTTCGTTTTGGGGTTACCGACTGTCGACTGTTGACTACCGACCAGCGACTACAAACTGCCAACTCCCTGTTACAATCCTCCACGAACCGAAGGTAGCGATGCCAAGAAAACCGACCACAAAAAGAGCGCGGCCCGCGAAAGGAAGGTGCGCTCCAAAAAACGTAGAGGAATATCTTGGGTGCGTGCGGGAGCCTGCACGCAGCACCGCGTTTTCCAATCACTGCAGTTTGTTCCCGACCGCGGCCGTGATTAGAGAGTTCAAAAATGAACTGCAGGGCTACTCGATAGCAAAGGGCACCATCCAGTTTCCTGCGGATAAGCCGTTGCCGGCTGTACGGGTAAAAAAAATGGTGAAGGCGCGAGTGGCGCAGGTCGAACAGAAGGGATGAAAATTCGAGAAACAAATTATTGGCTGGAGACGGTGGCGTCTCCTGTGCACAGGTCTGCCGAGGCTCTGCCGCAGCAGGTGGAGGTGGCGGTCGTTGGCGCGGGATTCTGCGGGCTCTCGGCGGCTCGCGCGCTAGCCAAGCGCGGCGTGCAGACCGCGGTGCTCGAAGCAGAGACGGTAGGGTGGGGAGCGAGTTGCCGCAATGGCGGAATGGTGCTCAGCGGGATGAAGCTGCCGGTGCCGACGCTCGTTGGCCGCTATGGACGCGACCGGGCGCAGCGGATGTATGCGGCGTCGCTCGAGGCGATTGACCTCGTGCAGCAGATCGTGCGGGAGGAAAGAATTGAGTGCAGTTTTTCGCGTTGCGGGCATCTGGAAGTGGCCTGCAAACGCCCACATTTTGCCGACTTCGCGGCGGCGGCGGCGGAGATCAAGCGGGAGTTCAATCACGAGCTGCGGCTTATTCCGAAAGAAGAGCTGCGCGCGGAGATTGGATCGGACATTTATTACGGCGGGATGGTGGATGAATCCAGTGCTAGCGTGAATCCGGCGCAGTATGTCGCGGGACTGGCGCGGGCGGCCGAGCGGGCGGGCGCGTGTTTGTGCGAGCACGCGCGGGTGACCAGCGTGAAGCGGGAAGTCTTAGGAGGCGGCGGTGGGGCTGCCGCGGGTCGAAACTTTCGCGTAGAGACGGTGCGCGGAACTTTGTACGCGAAGGAAGTGGTGCTTGCGAGCGGGGCGTATACGACCGAGGCGACGCCTGCGCTGCAAAAAAAGCTGATACCGATCGGGTCGTACATCATTGCGACCGAAGTACTACCTGCCGAGCTGGCCCGGGAACTGAGTCCACGGAACAGAATGATTTATGACTCGAAACATTTTCTGCACTACTACCGCTTGACGCCGGATAACCGGATGCTGTTTGGCGGGCGCGCGGCGTTTTTCCCGGAGTCGCAGAACACGGTGCGGGAGAGTGCCGAGCTGCTGCGGCGCGGAATGCTGGAGGTGTATCCCCAACTGCACGACGCGAAGGTGGAATTTGTGTGGGGCGGAACGTTGGATTTTGCGTTCGATGTGATGCCGCATTCGGGAAAGATTGACGAGATGCACTTCGCAGTGGGATTCGCGGGGCACGGAGTGGCGGCGGCAACGTGGATGGGCGCGAAATTGGCGAGCGTGATTTGCGGCGATAGGAATGACAATCCATTCTCGAAAATAACGTTTCCCGGCGCGCCGGTAGGGCTCCGCAGCGGAAACACCTGGGCGCTGCCTCTGGCCGGCGCGTATTACAAGATGCTGGATTGGTTGACGTGATGAGGTGCCGGAGAACCGGGGAAAGGATTTAACTCGGTGAGGGGGGAGAAGAGAGAGGTCAGGTCACAAGGGACTTGAGTTTCGGAAAGAGGAAATACATGAGCACGCCAAACAACACCGGCAGGGGACCCCACTTCAGCGCGAACGGGTCGCTCGAGAGCAGTGCCAGGATACCCATGGCGATGGGCGCGAGTACGACGTAGACGAGCCCGGCGCTTCCCCAGGGAATGACGAACGGGCGCTTCATCTTAGGAAATTTTTTGCGAAGCTGCCACACGGAGAGCACCGTCAGCACGGTGACGAGCGTGCGCAGCCAGACGTACACCGTGAGCAATTGCGCGAGCGTGTGGAACGCGAGGAGCGCATAGATGGCCGAGGAAATGAGAATCGCGACCCACGGCGTTAGGAACTTCGGATGCTTCGCGGCGAACATCGGAGGGAGGTAGCCGTCTTCTGCCATCGCCGAAGGCATGCGCGTGCTAGTGAGAACGGTGGCGTTGAGCAGAGAGACGTTGCCGAGCATCGCGGCGAGGGTCATGAGAAAGCCGAGCCAGCCACCGCCAATTAATTTTGCGGCGGTGGAGAGATAGGCGGTGCTCCACTGCTGCCAATTGCCTAGCGCCGCCAGCGAGAAAAGAGCAGGGAGGAAATATACCGCGACAGAAAGCGGCACGACGATGGCGAGCGCCAGTGGATAACTGCGCTGCGGATTGTCGATCTCTTCGGCGACGCTCGAGCATTGTTCGTACCCGGAGTAAAGCCAGAGACCGAGAGCAAGGCCGACACCGAAAACCTGGAACGGCGGAACGCGCGGCGGGGTGAGCGGATGAAATGGATTGTGATGCCACTCGGTAGCAGCGATGACAGAGAGAAGTAAAACAGGAAGGAGAACGGAGAATTCGAGAATCGTGGAGGCCGCGCCGACCATTTGGATACCGCAAATGTTGATATACGCGACGACGGCGATGAGCGCGACGGAAACGGCATAATGCTTCCCGCCCGTGAGCGCTGGAAAGTACATCGCGAGATAATCGCTGAAGAGAACGGCGTAGCTGGCGCCGAGAAGCCAGGAAGCCGTCCAGTTCCACCAACCGGCGAGGAAGCCCCAGAAATTTCCATAGCCGGCGCGCACCCAGCGGTAGAATCCGCCTTCGACGGGCATCGCGGTGGTGAGTTCCGCGGTAACCAGTGAAACGGGAATGCACCAGAAAAAGGGAATGACCAGTAAATAGATCAGCGTCAGGCCCGGGCCGCTGGTCGTGACCATTTCTTCCATACCGAACGGGCCACCCGTTGTGTAGGCAAACATCACAAAGACGAAGTAGAGGAGCCCTGCTTTTTTTGCGGCGCAACCGGCTTGCGCGCGAGACTGAGCTTGGCTGTGGCTTTCGGTCAACGTTAACCTTTGCTGTGAATTGCTGATTGAGCTGGCAACGGTGCGGGTAATATCCTACAACGCCAGGGGTTACTGGACTTGCGGGAAGATTTGAAGGAAACTCGCGGCGCTCGAGAGATTGATCGCGGCGAAAGATTTGGTCGTGAAGCAATGGTTTATATCGTAATGGGAGTGGAAGGGTCGGGGAAGACGACCGTTGCGAAGTTGCTGGCCGAGAAGTTGCGATGGGTGTTCCTCGAGGCGGACCAATTCCATTCGGAGGTGAATAAGGAAAAGATGAGTAAGGGCATTCCCTTGACAGATGCGGACCGGATGCCATGGCTGAACGCGATGCACGCGGAGTTGCTGAAAGAGAATGCCTTGGGAAACAATGTAATTCTGGCGTGCTCGGCGTTGAAGACCGAATATCGGATGGTTTTGGGCGCGGGATTGCCGGTGAGATACATCTATTTGAAAGGGAGTTTCGAGCTGATCCAGTCGAGGCTAAAGAATCGGCATGGACATTTTGCGGGCGAGGCGATACTGGCGAATCAGTTTGCGGTATTGGAAGAGCCGGAGAACGCGATTGTGGCGGATGTCACGCCGCCCCCGGAACAGATTGTAGCTGGAATTTTGGCAAAGATTCGGGAAGAGATGGGCGCCAAGTGAAAGTTTCGGCTGAAGCTTTCAACGTACTGCTGGGGAAAATCCGCTGGGGGCTGCTGCCATTTCTTTTTCTGCTCTACGTGGTGGCTTATCTCGATCGAATCAACGTGGGATTTGCGGCGCTGCAGATGAAGGATCAGTTGAAATTCAGCGACACGGTGTATGGATTGGGCGCGAGCATTTTCTTCGTGGGATATTTTCTGTTCCAGGTGCCGAGTAATTTGATGCTGAGAAAGTTCGGCGCGAGGCGGTGGATCGGGTTGCTGATGGTGGCATGGGGAACGATTTCCTGCTCGATGCTGTTGATTGGATCGGCGCGGTCTTTTTTTGCTTTGCGGTTTTTGCTGGGGGCGGCGGAGGCGGGATTTTTTCCCGGGGTGATTTTTTATTTGCGAAGCTGGTTTCCACCGTCGGCGCGGGCTGGCGTGGTTGCGTTATTTATGACCGCAGGGCCGATTTCTGGATTGATCGGCGGGCCGATATCGGGATTTCTGCTGGATTGGAACCAGAAGGCATCGCTGGCAGGATGGCAATGGATGTTTCTGATGGAAGGATTGCCTGCGATTGGATTGGGGATCGCAGCGTATGTGTTTTTGAGCGACAGTCCGGAGACGGCCAAGTGGCTGTCGGCCGAGGAAAAGCAGCAACTCAGGAATATCTTGGACGCGGAGGAGAGCCGGCCGGGACAGACGATTGCCGAGACAGGGCGATCATGGTTGTCGAATCCGAATTTGTGGGGCTTCGCGCTGGTTTATTTTGGATTGAATACGTGTACCTATAGCGTGAGTTTGTGGCTGCCGAGCGCACTGAAGTCGGTGAATATTTCCGTTTTTTCGAACTTGATGCTGGGATTCGTTTCGGCGATACCGTATCTAGTCGCGGTGGTTTTGATGGTGCTGGTGGGAGCGCACTCGGATAAACAGTTGGAAAGAAGATGGCACATTGCGGTTTCTGCTTTTGTGGGCGCGGTTGGATTGCTTTCTGCAGGATATTCGACGGCAACGTGGGTGAGCGTGGTGGCATTCGGGTTGGCCTTGGCGGCGTCCTCGTCGATGACTGGACCGTTCTGGGCGATGGCGTCAGGGAGTTTGACGGCGGCGACCGCGGCTCCCGCGATTGCGGTGATTAATGCGATTGGGAACTTAGGAAGTGGATTTGGCCCCTATTGGATTGGGTATTTGAGGGATGTAACGGGTAGTTTTCGTGGGGGGTTGACGAGCGTAGCCGGATTGCTGTTTTTGGCCGGGGTGATTGTGATGGGTTTGGATCGCAAGGGCGGAAAAGAAATCAGACCGGGGTAGGAACCAGGGCGGAACACAGAGGGGACAGAAGAGAAAGTTACACAGGGAGAGGTTGCGGTAGAGGGCGGGACAGTAAATAATCTCGAGACTGCTTAGGGAGACATCTTGAAAACTTCGACTCGCGGGATGGTTTGGGCTGGAATTGTATCCGCGGCCATTACGATCACACCTTTGAAATCGCATCTGACGGCGGATGAGACGCCGCTCTATGGATATTCCGCGGAGTCTTCCCGCTTGGAACGGCAGTGGGAAGAGAAGATGCGGGCGATTCCGAACCCCGACAACCTTCGGGAGTACATGCAGCGGTTGTCGGCGCGGCCGCACAATGTCGGGTCTCCGTACGACCGGGACAATGCGGAGTGGATTGCGGCGAAGTTCAAGGAATTTGGGCTCGACACGCATATCGAGACCTTCAACGTTTTGTTTCCCACGCCGAAAGAGCGACTGGTGGAACTGGTAGAAGGCGGGCCGCATTTCACGGCGAAATTGCAAGAGCCTCCGGTGAAGGAGGATCCGACTTCGCTCCAGACGGCCGAGCAATTGCCGACCTATAACGCGTATTCGATTGACGGTGATGTGACCGGGCCGCTGGTGTATGTGAATTATGGTTTGCCGGAAGATTACGAGATTCTGGAGCGGCGTGGTATTTCGGTGAAGGGCGCCATCATTATTGCGCGCTACGGTCATTCGTGGCGCGGGATCAAGCCACAAGTTGGCGCGGAACACGGGGCGATCGGATGCATTCTTTATTCCGATCCGCGGGACGACGGCTATGCGGGCGGGGAGGTGTTTCCAAACGGGCCGTACCGGCCGAGGGACGGAGTGCAGCGAGGAAGCGTGCAGGACAGTTCGGTTTTTACGGGCGATCCGTTGACGCCGGGAATTGGCGCGACGGCCGATGCCAAGAGATTGGCGATCAAAGACGCGCAATCGTTGACGAAAATCCCGGTGCTTCCGATTTCCTATGGGGACGCACAGCCGCTACTGGAGGCGATCAGTGGACGCGTGGCGCCGCGCGCATGGCAAGGCGGCTTGCCGATTACCTATCGATTAGGACCCGGAGCGGCGAAAGTTCACCTGAAGATTTTTTCGAACTGGGATATCAAGCCGCTCTATGACGTGATCGGGAAACTTCCCGGTTCGACGAATCCCAATGACTGGGTGATTCGCGGGAATCACCACGATGCTTGGGTGAATGGCGCGGAAGATCCAATTTCCGGAATGGTGACGGTGCTCGAAGAAGCGCGGGCGCTCGGCGAATTGGTGAAGCAAGGATGGAAGCCGAAGCGGACGATTATTTATTGTGCTTGGGACGGAGAAGAGCCGGGCTTGTTGGGATCAACAGAATGGGTGGAGACGCACGTGGAGGAATTACGGAAACACGCCGTGATGTATGTCAATTCGGACAGCAACTCGCGTGGATATTTCGAACTGGAGGGATCGCACTCGCTGGAACATTTTATCAATGACGTGGCGAGAGATGTGCAGGACCCAGAAACGAAGTTGAGCGTTTGGAAGCGATTGCAGATGAAACAAATTGCCGACGCGAAATCCGCGGATGCACGGAGCGAAGTTCGCAACCGGCATGATTTGCGACTGGATATGCTGGGCGGTGGGTCCGACCATGCGCCCTTTATTAATTTTGCGGGCGTGGCATCGTTGGGGATTGGCTTTGGCGGGGAGGATGGTGGAGGGATTTACCACTCGATCTACGATGATTTCTACTGGTACACACATTTCAGCGACACGACTTTTGTGTATGGAAAGGCGTTGGCGCAGGCCGGGGGGACGTCGATCATGCGGATGGCGGATGCCGATCTGCTGCCGTTGCAATTCACCGATTTTGCCGACGACGTCAAGATGTACGTGGCGGAAGTAAAAAAGTTTTCCGTAGAGCAACGGGAAGAGATACGGCGGAAGAATCTGGAGATTAATGATGGGATATATGAGGCGACATCAGATCCGAAACTGACGTGGGTGACGCCCAAGACGGAGGAGTTGCCGCCGTTCATTAATTTTGCGCCACTGGATAATGCGGTGGAGTCACTCGCGAGGAGTTCGACGGATTATCAGAAGGCGCTTGAGAAGGCCAGTGCAAATGGTGGCGCGGTGTTGGCGGCAAATTCGATCGCGGAAGTGAATGCACTTCTCCTCGAGAGCGAGCATAAGTTGACGACGCCGGAAGGATTGCCGGGACGGTTCTGGTACAAGCATGAGTTGTATGCCCCGGGCGTGTACACGGGATATGAAGCGAAGGCGATTCCGGCGGTGAGGGAAGCGCTTGAGCAGAAGAGATGGAAAGAAGCGGAAGAGGCGACGGCCCGAGTGGCAAAGGTGCTCGAGGATGAAGCGCAGTTGATAGCGGAGGCGGCGGGGAAACTGGGAGCGATGAAGTAGGCGGGAAAAGGAATGAACAGCAGGAGGGTGGATCCGAGAAGACCCAAAGATCTATCGCACAAAAGGCGGCGCTTCGGTCGGAATGTTTCAAGGATGTCGGCCGGGCTAGAGATCGGCATCTATCGATAGGAGAGAGTTTATTCCTTCTTATAATCTGGCGATCGTTGGGTTTGGGCATGTGGGGCGGGCACTGCTGCGGTTGCTGATCTCGAAAGAGACGGAATTGCGGCGGAAATATGATGTGCGCTGGCGGTTGACGGGAGTTGCGTCGCGCAGGATTGGATGGGTTGCGAATGCCGATGGGTTGAATCCGATTGCGACCCTGGGAGGACATTTTCCTTCGGCCGTACCGACTGCGCGAAACGTGCGGGAATGGATCGAACTAGCGAAGGCGGATGTCCTGTTTGAAGCAAGTTCGCTGGATTCGCAGACGGGGCAGCCGGCTATCGATCACATTGTGGCGGCGCTGGAGTACGGCGCGCATGCGATTTCCGCGAACAAAGGGCCGATCGTATACGCGTACCGTGACCTGCTAGCGCTGGCAAAAGAAAAGGGACGGCGATTTCTGTTTGAATCGACGGTGATGGATGGCATGCCGATCTTTTCGCTGTTTCCGCTGGGATTGCCGTTGGCGGACTTACAAGGATTTTCGGGGGTGCTGAATTCGACGACGAATGTGGTGTTGACGGAAATTGAAAAAGGAAGATCGTTTGATGAGGCGGTGAAACGCGCGCAAGCGCTGGGGATTGCGGAAGCGGACCCTGCGCAGGATTTGGATGGATGGGACTCGGCGATTAAGGTCGCGACGATTGCGACAGTGTTGATGGGGGTGCCGACGCGGATCGATCAGGTGCAACGGACGGGGATTCGCGAACTCAGCGAAGAAAAAATTCGTTCCGTGCGCGCGGCGGGAATGCGATACAAGCTGGTGTGCCGGGCGGGACGGCGTGGAAACGGAGTCGACTGCACGGTTGGGCCGGAGTTGTTGCTGCTCTCCGATCCGATGGCGGGGCTCGAAGGAACGAGTTCGGCGATACGGTTTGATTTGGATGTGTTTGGGTTGTCGATGGTGGAGCATAACCCGGGCGTGGATGCGACGGGGTATGGGATGTTGGCTGATTTCTTAAGGGCGGTTGAGGGGTGAGTTGGCGGCTTAGGCTGCGCTCGCTTCCTGGCTCAGGGCAGGCCGGATGAGACGAGTTCGGTCCGGCGAGAGCCCGGCACCTGCACTTCCAGAAATGTTAGCGACGGAAATTTGAGACGTAGGTGGGAGTAGGGATAGTGGCGTCGCAGCGGGTGTCGCGGATGGGGGTGTCAGCGACGAGGTGGAGAGGGATTATGCCGGCCCAGACTTTTAGGGCGTAATCGTCGGCGTCGTCTTCGACGTCGCCGACGCGAACTTTCGCGGAAATTTCTGTTAGCGGCAGTTTCAGGATGCTGGTGGCCTTAAGCTCTTTTTCGTTTGGTTGACGGGCATCGTTCCAGCGGCCGGGAATCAGTTTTTCGGTGAAGGCGCGAAGGGCTTCGAGTTTCTCTGTGGGATCGTCTATCGATGTGGCCGTACCGAGGGCGACGACCGAGCGGTAATTCATGGAGTGATTGAAAACGGAGCGGGCCAGGACTAGGCCGTCGGATAAGGTGACGGTGACGCAAACGGGAAGCCCCGCGCCCAGTCCACGCAAGGTGCGACTGGCGGCCGATCCGTGAAAATAAATGAAGTCACCGACGCGCGCGAACATCGTGGGAATGACGAAGGGTTGGCCATCGCCAGAGGCGAAACCTAGGTGGCAAGTAAAAGCTTCATCGAGAATTTTGTAGATGGCCGAGCGATCATATACAGCGCGGATCGGTTCACGCACAACGCGAGTGCGTTCGCTGCTGGGAAGAGTGTCTGGCAAGAGAAACCTCGTAGTGAAACACGGCGCGAAGTTGATAGCCGGCGCAGAACGGCATGAGTGGACGGCTTAGTGAGCGATGGTAACACGATTGATGGAGATTCACGGGGCGGCTGTGGTGTGAGAAACTACAGTTTGTCTTGTAACAGAACGGCGAAAGACCAGCGGCAATCGGGCCTGGCCGAAGTCTCAGATAATTCTGAAATGAGCGGGAGTGACCTTGTCGAACACGAAAGCGTTTGATATTGGGTGGGTGCGGGCGCAATTCCCGTCGCTGCAGATGCGGGTGAACGGGCAGGCTGCGGCGTTTCTGGATGGGCCTGCGGGAACGCAGGTGCCCAATCAGGTGATGCAGGCGATACAGAATTATTTTGTGGGCGCGAACGCGAATACAGGCGGCGCGTTTCTGACCAGTCAACGCACAGATCAGATCATTCGCGGGACACGCGCAGCGATGGCGGATTTTTTTCACTGCGATAAGGATGAAGTGGTGTTTGGGCAGAACATGACGACGATTACGTTCGCGATTTCGCGGGCGATTGGGCGAGAGTGGAAGGCGGGGGACGAGATTCTGCTGACGACGCTCGATCATGACGCAAATTTTTCTCCCTGGAAGGCACTGGAGGAAAAAGGCGCGGTGATTCGGCAGGTGGATATTTTAGAGTCCGACTGCACACTGGACATGGATGATTTGAAGCGAAAGTTGAGTGCGAAAGTGAAGCTGGTGGCGGCGACGTATGCGTCGAATGCCGTGGGAACGATCAATCCGGTGGCGGAAATCGTAAGGCTGGCGCATGGGGCGGGCGCCATGGCATACATCGATGCGGTGCATTACGGACCGCACGGGTTGATTGATGTGAAGGAACTGGATTGCGATTTTCTGGTTTGCTCTCCCTATAAATTCTTCGGGCCGCACATGGGAACGCTCTACGGTAAGCGGGAACACCTGGCGCGGCTGAAAGCGTATAAAGTGAGACCCGCAACGGATCAGGCGCCGGAGCGATGGGAAACCGGGACGCAGGTGCACGAGTTGATCGCGGGAATTGGCGGGGCGGTGGAATATCTGGCGGAGTTGGGAAGGCACTGCGGGGGCAATAATCCGTTGACGCGGCGCGAAGCTTTGGCGGCCGCGTTCGGCGCGACTGTAGCTTACGAGAGAAATTTGATTACCCGATTGATTGAAGGGTTGCAGGCGATACCGGGAGTGAAGATCTATGGGATGACCGACCCCAGGCAGTTTGCAGAGAGGTGCTCGACCCTGTCGCTGCGAATTGGGAATCATCACCCGACCGCGATTGCCACATTTTTGGCCGAGCGCGGGATTTTTACGTGGGACGGAAATTATTATGCGTTGAATTTGAGTGAGCGACTGGGGGTGGAATCGCTGGGTGGGATGCTGCGGCTCGGGTTGGTCCATTACAACACGATCGAAGAAGTGGAACGCGTGCTAGAGGCGTTGCGGGAGTTTACGATGTGCTGAATTGCTAGAGTTTGTTCACTACGGGGTGTCGAGTTAGCCGGCGCCCTAAATTAGGAATGATACGAAAACTGTTTTCTGGGAGGCGCTGCCGGCAATTCGGAGCGTAAGAAAGAACTATGGCAAAACGACCAAAGCCGATGGTTTTGACGGTGCTCGATGGATGGGGATATCGCGCGGATACGAACGGAAATGCAATTGCGCTGGCGCGAAAACCGAACTACGACCTGCTGATGAGCAAATTCGCAAACACGCTGATCCAGACGTCGGGGCCCTCGGTTGGGTTGCCGCCGGGACAGATGGGAAACAGCGAAGTGGGACATATGAATATCGGCGCGGGGCGCGTGGTGCACATGGATATTACCCGGATTGATTTGCTGATCGCGAACAAGCAGATCGACCAGGTGCCGCTGTTCGAACGGGCGATGGAACGCGGGCGGCAAAGGCAGTTGCATCTTCTGGGGTTGCTGAGCGACGGGGGAGTGCATTCTCACATACAACACTTGTTCGCGTTGCTGGAGTTGGCAAAGCGGGCAAAAGTGGAAAAAGTTTTTGTGCACGTATTTACCGACGGACGCGACACGGGACCAAACAGCGGACGGGATTACGTGCGGCAGTTGCAGCAGAAGATGCGTGAATTGGGTGTAGGAGAGATCGCCACGATTGTGGGGCGGTACTACGCGATGGACCGGGACAATCGGTGGGAGCGCGTGAGACTTGCCTACGATGCGCTGGTGCATGGACAAGCGGAGACCAAGAGCCACGATCCGGTGGCCGCGCTGCAGGCGAGTTACGAGCAGGGCGTGACGGACGAATTTATCAAGCCGGTAGTACTTACGCGAGGAACGGGGCCGGCGGCTGAGCCGGTGGGATTGATTCGCGATCGCGACGCGGTGATTTTCTTTAATTTCCGGGCGGATCGCGCGAGGCAGATGACGTTCGCCTTGGCGGCGCCGAACTTTGACAAGTTTGTGGATGAGAAGCGGCCGGAGAATCTTTTTTTTGTGGCGATGACCAAGTACGACAAGAACTGGCCATGGCTGCAGGCGGTCATTACCCCTGAAAAACTGGAGCATATTCTGGCGCAGGTGTTTGAGGAATTGCAGTACAAGAATTTGCGGTGCGCGGAGACGGAGAAATATGCCCACGTGACCTACTTTTTTAATGGCGGCGTGGAGAAGCCATTTGGAGGAGAAGAGCGGATTCTGGTGCCTTCGCCGAAAGTGGCGACGTATGATTTGAAACCGGAGATGTCCGCGGAAGGAATTACAAATGCAGTGGTGAACGCGATTGAGAAGGGCGAGTTTGACGCGATCATCATGAATTATGCGAACGCGGACATGGTGGGGCACTCGGGAAATCTGGAGGCAACGATCAAGGCGGTCGAAGCAGTAGACTCGGGACTGGGAAGACTTTATCAGGCAATGAAGTCGCGCGGTGGCGCGTGGATTGTGACCGCAGACCACGGGAATGCAGAGACGATGATCGATCCCGAGACCGGCGGGCCGCACACCTATCACACGACGAATCCGGTCCCGTTTCTGTGCGTGACAGAGAATGATCAGTTGAAGTTGACGCCGGGAGGAGCGCTGCGGGACATTGCCCCGACGATGCTGAGTATTTTGGGAGAGCCGGTGCCGGTAGATATGACCGGAAGAGATTTGCGAGTGAAGTAGGACCGAAATCGTTGTAGGGAGTTGTGCTTGGTGGAGTTGATCGGTTGAGGTCCTGAGGTGTGGCAAATGGCGCCACAGCAGAGGATGACAATTTGTCAAAAGTGAACAGATAGGAGCTGGTTATCCTGAGATCATGAGTTTGGGCCGAAGGACCTCACGTTCAACTAGGGCACAAATGGATCCAGCGAAATGAATCAGCGAAGCACGGCAGAAAAGACGAAGATGACAATTTGCGTGTGGCATCCGTTTGATCAGTGGAGGCCAACGCCGGCTATGGCTGAGGCGGTGCGGCAACGCTGGCCGGGGATGCGCGTGGTGCATTTGCCCGATTATGAGAGATTGGCGGGGGAATTGCCGGATACCGATATTTTTATCGGGTATTCGTTGCGGGCGAAGCAGATCAACAATGCCAAGAAATTGAAGTGGGTGCACTCGACAGCGTCGGGTGTGGCGCAGTTGATGTACCCGGAGTTGCGCGATTCGGGGATCGTCGTGACCAATACGCGCGGGATATTCTCTGTGCCGATGGCGGAGCATGCGTTGGGGCTGATGCTGGCGCTGGCACGGAATTTTCCAGATTCCGTGCGTCATCAGGATGAAAGACATTGGGGACAGCAGGAGATTTGGGACCGACCGCAACGATTGACGGAGTTGAACGGGATGTTGCTGCTGATTGTGGGGTTCGGCTCCATCGGGCAAGAGCTTGCAAAGCGCGCGAAGGCGTTTGGGATGCGAGTGTGCGCGGTGAATCGATCGGGGCGAGGCGAAGTTTCGATGGCGGATAAAATTGTGCCGAGTTCGCAATTGCCTCAGGTACTCCCCGATGCTGATTATGTAGTGGTTGCAGCGCCAGAGACTGCCGATACCAAGCAATTGATCGGGGGAAGGGAACTGGCTCGAATGAAGGAGGGAGCGCGGTTGGTCAATGTTTCAAGAGGATCGTTGCTGGATGAAGACGCGTTGGTAAAGGCACTTGAAACAGGGAAGCTTCGGGGCGCGGCGCTTGATGTTACGTCGACGGAGCCCCTGCCGGCGGAAAGCCCGCTCTGGAAGACTCCAAACTTATTTATTACGCCGCACACAAGCGCGGTCAGCGACCGGCTGTGGCCGAGGCAGACGGAATTGTTATTGCAGTTGCTCGAGCGATGGTTCAGCGGTCAGGAATTGTTTAACCGAGTGAATTTCGAAAAAGGATACTGAGTTATCCCTGATTGCTTAATCGCCGACGCCGCCCTTCGGGGCTGTGTAGCCCTCGCGGGCATAGACTACAACTTTCTGCTTCTTGCCCTTTTGATCGGTTACAACTAGCGGGCTGCCGTCCGGTTGTACCAATTCAACTTTTACTTTGCGATACTTGCCGTCGGGAGTGTGATTGCTGGGGTTGTAGGTCAGACTGTACTGATGGCGAAGGAACGCTGCGACCTCGCGCATAATCCCGGGAAGTTCGCCATCGAACTGAGGAAACCAGGCGAAACCGCCGGTCATTTTGGTGAAGGTTTTCAATTCGTTTTCGCCCTGCAGAAAATCCATGCGACGCATGCCGCCAAGGGCGCGATGCATCTCCAGATAATTGCTGATGGGCTTGTCGACGCCAACCGCAAAAATGGTGACGTCGGTCTGGCGCAACTCTTTAATGGTTTGATCGAAAGTGTGTTTCGAAAAGGTATCGAGACCACTGGCCAGGAGAAGGATGGACTTCTTGCCTTTAACATCTTTTAGACGGTCCACGGTATCGAGGATGGCATCGAACATATTGGATTCGCTGAAGCCCGGAAAGTAAAGATGGTAAACAGCTTGGCGAAGTTCATCCTTGTTTTGGGTGAAGTCGACTTCCATATGCGGCTTCATGTCGTAGGTAACCAGGGCCACCCAGTCCTTCTGATTGAGATTGGGGAATAGAGCCTCCGACCAATATTTGGCTTCTCCAGAA